>CAZUWO010000098.1:0-5084 GCA_964623995.1 uncultured Prevotella sp.
TGACGCAGGAGAGAAAATAGATGCTGCCATAGCCGTGCCTTCAGCAGGTTTCTACGACGTGGTATTCACAACGGCTAACGATGCCGGAACATCGCCTGCCGCAACCATAACCCGATGGATTGGCTACGACATGCCTGTAGCTCCGACAAACGTTACCGCCACGACATCAGACGATAAGAATGTAAGCGTATCGTGGAGTGCACCAAAGGCTTCAGTTCACGAAGGTGCAATGGGCACCCTTTCCTATACTGTTCAGCGCGCAAGTGATACTGACACGGTTACAGTAGCTAAGAATCTGGCTGAGACTACATTCACAGATGCCATTTCGAGCGACCGTTTGCAGTACTATTCCTACATAATCACACCAGTGTCGCAGAATATCGAAGGTCTGAAGGCAACCTCAAACAGGGTGCTTCTTGGCTCTATCGTCGACCCGAACTGGACTTGTAGCTTCAACACTCAGGACGAATTTTCCAAGTTCAAGGTCATAAACTCCAACAAAGACAGTTATACTTGGCGCTACAACAGCGCTGTTGGCTTTATCTATGACGATTCCAACAGCAAGACCGGCAGCGACGACTGGCTCATAACTCCGCCTCTGCGTCTTGAAGGCAACCGAATCTACCGAATTGCGTTCCGTTCCAGCAACGATGTTGCCTCTGCAAGTAAGACCCTTGAGGTGAAAATGGGCACCAGTGCCACTGCTTCCGGCATGACAAAGACTCTGATTGAAACCTTCCGGCCGGCCAACAACTTTGCCGAATATAGCTGTGATGTTGCTGTTAATAATGCCGGAATCTATTACATTGGAATCCACGACAACACCGCACAGGCAGGACAATTCCGCGTTTGGGTTGATAGTGTGGTGGTTGAGCGTGGTTCCACGACCGCCGCACCTGAAGCTGTAGGCTCGTTCACGCTCACTCCGGCTGCCAAAGGTGTCCTTAGTGCAACGCTTACATTTACCGTTCCCACCAAGACGGCAGCAGGAGCAACACTCAATGCCGTAGACAGCGTGCTCATAACCCGCAATGGCCAGAAGGTGGCCGCACTGACAAATGTAACTCCAGGACAAGCTATCACTTGGACCGACGACAACATTCAGCAGGCCGGAATCAAGCAATACGCTGCTGTTGCCTATGCAGGCGGCGAGGCGGGTTGTATGGCCAAGGACCAGAAATTCGTTGGACAGGACATTCCTTATAGTCCTTCAAACGTGCAACTCAATGATAAGAACGGAGCCGTTTACGCTTCGTGGGACGCTTTTGCTAATGTAGGACCTAACAGTGGCTATGTTAATACCGACAAGGTTAGTGTGTCTTTCTTCACCTATGTAACAAGAATGTGGGGCAATGAACCTCAAGATTCTATCACAACAAGTGCGCAGGGTGTCCTGAATGGTACTTTACCTATAGCCACTGAGGTGAATGGCTCTGGCGAAGCCACCCAAAACATTTACCAGCTTATGGCCCGTGCCAACGGCGAGGCTGGCATAAGTGGCTACGTTCTTAGCGGTGCCATAGTGCTCGGCAAGTCACTTGGCATGCCGTTCCGTGAGAGTCTGAAGGACGGTCACATGCAAAACTCAATCATCTGGACCGAGGGCAATGCCCAGTATTTCTCCCGTCAGAGGGCTTCAACATGGCGAAAGACCACCGATGCATCATCTGACGCCGACGGAGGTTCTTTCATTTGGGCTCCGTACAGTGTGAGATCTAACCAAGGCAGACTGAGATACACCATCCAGTCGGGCGATGAAGTAACGCTCAACATGCCTAAAGTGGCCCTGAAAGGGTCAACTAATCCTCACGCCATGTTTAGTGTCTATGCCAACAAGGGTGAGCAAGCAAGCCTCAGAGTGGCAGCTCAGAGGCCCGATGGCACTGTTGTCACACTGCGCGACATCGACCTTTCGGCCACGACAGTTAACGGATGGGCTACTTATGACATTGATTTGAACCAGCTGAAGAGTGAGAGATACGTCATATTGAAGTTTGTAGGCGTGAGCAAAGGCAGTGATACCTATGTCGGTCTCGACGATATCAACATGATAGACCAGCAAGAATACAACCTCGCAGCTACCGAAATCAATGCTCCTCACGTGATAAGCGCCGGCAAGACTGTTCCTGTCAAGGTAACGGTAAAGAACCTTGGCGCCAAGAAAACGGCCGGTTTCGATGTAGTTCTCTCTGCTGCCGGCGTTGGTCGCGACACAGTTTCGGTAGAGAAGGAACTCAATCCACTCGAGGAAACGGTTGTTTCTATGAATCTTCCTATGGCTGTCTACGATAAGGCTGGTTATACAAAGATTGCTGCTGAGGTGTATTTTGACGACGACATGAACGATAACGACAACGTGGCAGATACCACAGTGCTCGTACGTGCATCAGCTTACACTGCCGTAAACGACCTTAAGGCACAAAAGAATGGTTCTGCCGTGAGCCTTACATGGACAAAACCGGTTCAGCCTGAACCCGAAACCGTAACAGAGAACTTTGACAGTTACGCTCCGTTTGTAACGGATATAGGCGACTGGACCACTGTAGACGGCGACCGGGGACTGGCAGGTGGCTACTTCGCAGGTAACACTTATCCTAAGCAAGGCACGCCATTCGCGTTCTTCACTTGGAATTCTGACTCGCTCGATCCGTCTGTTCTTGTCTATAATCCGGGCTTGTCGGCCCACAGTGGCTCTCAGTTTGCGGCCGCAACTTATAGCTACGACCGGGAGACAGGTAATCTTATCGACCAGAATAACTGGCTTATCACGCCGCTGTTGTCGGGCCGGAGCCAGACGGTTAAGTTCTATGCGTTCAACGTTACTGCAATGGCCAACTACGGAGTGAACTTCTACCCAGAGTCGTTCGACGTGCTTTATTCTACTACTGACGCTGATACGGCAAGCTTCACCAAGCTTGGCAGTGGTGTGGCCGATGGTCAAAACGTTACCAATAAGGCTCCTAACTGGAAGGCTTTCTCGTTTGACGTGCCTGAGGGAGCTAAGTATGTGGCCATACACCACAATACCACTTATGACAAGACTTTCTTGTTCGGCATAGACGATTTTACCTACGAGAAGGGCACTCCGGGCACAACTGACAGCATTTCGGCCTACATTGTCTATCGCGACGGCAAGCCAATAGCCACCGTTAAGGCCACCGATGCCATGACATACACCGACAATGCTGACGGCGACGGGCACGTATGGAACGTTACGGTTATATATACCGACAAGGCAGGGCTTAACAATGAGTCGGGCTTCTCTAACGATGCTTCGCTCAATGCCACGGGCATTGATGCCCTTTATAACAATACTGCCGTACAGCCACAGGATGTTTACAACGCCGCAGGCCAGATAGTGCGCAAGGCTGCTACGAGTTTGAAGGGCCTGCCCCACGGAGTTTATATATTCGGAGGCAAGAAAGTTGTTAAGTAATGTAATCAGACAATAAGTCTTTCTTGGCGTTAATTCCGCCAAATCATAGTGGGAGGCGAGCACCTGATCAGTGTGTTTGCCTCCCACTTTTGTTTTGTTCACGGCCAGTTTGCAGTATTAGCAGTTTCCCGTCCGATAGAAATAATCAACTGTATATTTGCCTACATGCTGCTATATCATTGCCGTAATCTTATTACGGGACTTCTGTAATCGCGTTACGGGGCTTTCGTAACCTCGTTACGGAACTTCCGTAACGTCATTACGAGACTGCCGTAATCTTATTACGAGGCTGTCGTAACAGGTTTACAAAAAAATAATGGCGTTTTCTACATAATCTTTGTGCTGTTAGAATATGCTTTCTCGGCTTTTCCTTCCGGTTGTTCTTAGTTGCAGAGTTGCTCAACCGAAAGCTCGAATCGTGCTTCTCCATGTCCGCTTTCCTGCATCATGGCGCCACAGGCATGGTGTTACCATACGCTCCAAGGCATGCATCAGCTTATTCGTGAGCAGTGCATGACCGTAGATTTTTTATGCTTCCAGATTTCAAACAAGCGATAGTAGCTTGCCATGGCGGCTTAAATCTTTTCAGTTTTTGCTTTGCCAAGTGCCAACTATTTACTAACTTTGCCCATGGATGCTAACCCCAAGTGTGGGCGATGGCATTCATAACATATTATAAACAAAAAGCATTCGCTATTATTTCGCGTTTAGCCAAGAGCCTCGGAAACTCTATTTGGAATAACAAGCACGGAAATAATATGTGACAGGTGACTTCGTATGGGTTCCCTGTTCTGTCAATATGCGATGCTCACGCCATAGGCGTGGTGCATTCTTATAGACAGACCGGGGTTCCATTCCGAGGCCACCCCGTGCTAAACGCGATAAGAGTGTCATCACGCTCTTTTTGTGTTAAGCGGATTAATGGCCGTGCTCAGACTGTAAATCCGCTATGCCAAAACAATTTTTGAATGCTGCCAAGGCGGCGAAAAAGGATGAGTTCTACACTCAACTCACCGACATTGAGCGCGAGTTGCAGCACTATTGGCCCCACTTCAGGGGCAAAACCGTGCTCTGTAACTGCGATGACCCCTACGAAAGCAACTTCTTTAAGTATTTCGCATTACGCTTTAACCAGCTTGGTTTGCGTAAACTTATCTGCACTTGTTATAATGGTTCGCCGGTGCAAGGTAATGAATTGCTGCTCCATTTTGATGGCTTCGACGACGAACCGAAGAAAATTGCCTACAAGGTGGAGATAACAGAAGTGAACGATATGAACGGTGACGGAGCCGTAGACCTGTCTGACGTGCGTTATTTATTGCAGAACGACAAGAACATTCTTACCACTCTGCAAACCGGAGATTTCCGTTCCAAGGAGTGTATAGAGCTGCTAAAGCAGGCCGATATTGTTGTTACCAATCCGCCATTCTCCCTGTTTCGTGAATATTTGGCACAACTTGTGGAGTATGATAAGAAATTTGTGATAGTCGCTCATCAGAATGCTATTTCTTATAAAGAGGTATTTCCTTTAATAAAAAACAATAAAGTTTGGCTTGGTTATGGATTTAAAGGAGGTGCCGCACATTTTGTGTCGCCTTATAAAGATGTTGCATCAGCAAGTGATCATCGCAAAGGTATGGTGCGGGTG
>CAZUWO010000098.1:5094-11801 GCA_964623995.1 uncultured Prevotella sp.
AGATTTGATAATTATGATGCAATAAATGTAGGAAGAACTGCTGATATTCCGTGCGATTATCCTGGCGTTATGGGAGTGCCAATAACCTTTCTCGAGAAATACAATCCAGAACAATTTGAGATAATTGGTATAATGGCTTCCACCCAAATAACAGAGTTCAACTTTGGTTACCCTTATGTAAATGGGCAAAAGAAATATGCAAGAATCCTGATTCGCAATAAACATCCACAAACATTATGATGACAATAAAACCAATTGAAGTAACTATCGGCCAAATAACCGAAGGCTATGTTAACAACGAAGAACAGGGAGTGCGTGGCTTTGGTGGCCGTTTAGACATTCGTCCTCCCTATCAGCGTGAGTTCATTTACAACGAACTGGAGCAAGAAGCAGTGATAACAACGGTGCTTCGCGGCTATCCGCTAAACGTGATGTATTGGGTTAGGCGCAGCGAAGATGCCGAATGCCCTTATGAAGTCATGGATGGTCAGCAGCGAACGCTCTCGTTTTGCGAGTATGTGGCAGGCAGATTCAGCTACGAATTTAAAAACTTCTTCAATCAACCGGCCGATATTCAGCGCAAGATACTTGACTACAAGCTCACGATATATGTATGTGAAGGTCCTGCATCGGAGAAATTGGAGTGGTTTAAGACAATAAACATAGCCGGAAAGCCCCTCAACGAACAGGAAATACGCAATGCAATATATGCCGGACCATTTGTTTCTGATGCCAAACGCCACTTCTCCAAGCCTGGCTGTGGAGCCTATAGGCTGGCCAAAGATTTGGTTAACGGCACGCCGATACGCCAAGATTTCTTGAAGCAAGCACTGCAGTGGATGGCCGATCACGAAACCCGTGCGGGCCGGAGGCAGACCATTGAAGGCTATATGGCGGCCCATCAGCACGACCCTAACGCCAATAATCTGTGGGTCTATTTCCAGAATGTCATCAACTGGGCTACGACAAACTTCGACCTTAGCCGCTTTCGCAGAATAATGAAGGGGCTTGACTGGGCTCTGTATTATGACAAATTTCACGATGAAACCCTTGATCCCGAAGCCTTGGCCCGCAGAATAAGCTCCTTGATAATAGATGATGACATTCTGAAACCACAGGGAATAATCCCTTATGTGTTGACAGGCGACGAAACTAAGCTTGATTTGAGGGCCTTTCCGGAGAACATCAAGCTGGCTGTATATGAGGAACAGCATCACCGTTGTGCCATTTGCGGTAAGGAATTCGATTATGAATTCATGGAAGGCGACCACATAACGCCATGGCGAGATGGCGGTCGTACGGTGAAAGAGAATTGCCAAATGCTGTGTCGGGAATGCAATCGCCGCAAGGGAGCACGTTGACTTACGGTAAGTTTACATTTGTTTCAAGGTGAGAATATTGTGTTTTCACCTTGAAATATTATTTTTTCGGCAAGATTTTTTCTTATTCAAAGAAAATGATTATATTTGCCACAAAATTGCAGATATGCCTAAAATATTTGAATATTTCGGATTTGTCTTCTTCTTTTATTCCAACGAACATGAGCCGATTCATGTGCATGTGCTTAGAGGAGAAACTGATATCGTTTTTGATATTATACTTGATAATGGTATGTTGAAGGACGTACAGTCTCGAGCTGGTAAGCGTTTCGCGATGTCAGAAAAAGACAAAAAGATTGCGGAGGCTTTTGTTCGAAAATACTATAAGAATATTGTGGATAAGTGGATAAAGTTTTTTGTTCTCAAAAAGGCTGTCCGTTCAACTAAAATAACCAAAAAACTGTGAGGAGTTATGAATCTTACAATTACATCTGCCCAATATGTTAGGCCACTAAGAGTTGCGGTGTCATTTTCTGATGGCACCAATAGAACTATTGATGTAGGTGACTTTATAAAGAAGCATCCACATCCACAATACAACCGATATCTTGATGAGAAGAGGTTTAAGACATTTAAAATTGAGATGGGAAATATTGTTTGGGGAAAGAATTGGGATTTAATATTTCCTGTAGAGGACTTGTATAAGGGCGTATTATCAGACTGAATGAGTTTTAATAACAATTTTTGCAATTGCTAAAAAGACTCAGAATAGGCATAAAAAAAGGAGTACCGCTGTACTCCAATCTTAGTTAACCTTAAATCTAATACTATGAAAAACTGATGCAAAGATAAGAGTTTTTTCGCTATGACGGTAACATGAGGTTGAAAAAGTGGCGTTTTTTACAATCAATTAAATGTTTACACTGTGCGCTTAACTTTTGTTTTGTACTGTCGTTGCTTTTTTACTCTTTTATTGTATGATGTTTTATGGGTATTGCGTCTGTCTGTCCCCAGTTGCGTCGGGATATTTTTCCTATTATAATAATGTCTCAATAGGTTCCGCTTATCAGTCCAGATAAGACTCTGATGAGCGGAGCAAACGACAACGCCTCATAGCTTTGGCCGCCCCACCGCATAAATGGAGTAAGCACGGCTATAAGCAAAAAGGCGCCCGTGCGGTTGAGCTGATGGCGCTCTATCCACGATTGCAAGGCCTCAGAAATGCTATTTACCGGCTTGATACCTAAGTCTCCGAATACGTGAAGGGCAAAAAGTGATGACAGAGTGCAGTAAGCCATGGGGCGCCCAAGGTCCATACTGAGCACGGTTAGCATGGGCAAAAGAGCAATGAATTGTACCAAGAGTACGTTGCTTATCCTTACTTGTTGTTGCGATTTGGCAATAGGGTAGAGCGATATGGCCACTGTGTTGAGTCTTGTGGTAAGATAGTAAGCGCAAAAATACGTCCATAGCAATGTTGGAGTTTGCAAAGCAGAAAGCCAATTGAGTTCTTTCACCGGATATTGGGCAAGGAAATTTATTGAGGCATGCATCTTCATGGTTGCCGTAGTGCCCCAACCGAGAGCCTGAACACCCAGCCCCACGTGATGTAAAGTGTATTCCGGACTGTTCACACCATCGGGATATCGGGTAAAAGCATCACTCCATGAGGCCCAAATGGCTTGAGCCATCTGCTCGTTGCCTTTGAACATGCATACCGAAACCATGGCAAAGAGCCCTGGAAGGAAAGGCAGCAGCCACGTGGCAAGCCGCTTTAGGGTAACGTTTCTGCCAATAGCACGTTTCCATCCATAAACCATCATGATGGGATAGGTGAAGAAGAACGATGCCTCGTGGGACAGAATCATTACAATTGACAGTGCCGCAAAAGCCAGCAGCCACGTTGTTGCAGTCTGTTTCCTCTTCCCTTGCATCATGTTTCGGTAGCAAACGAACACTCCATAGGCCATAAGCAGCATCAGAGTGTCGCGGCGTGCCTCGACAAGGAATAGGATAGACAACATGCAAAAGCAAAAAGGAAGAACGGAAAGTGACCATCCCTCACGGCTGAATACCCTAAGCGTGAGCATGAGTAGCAATATTGACGACACGCACACAATGTGCTTGACAGCCAAAATGGGTGAGAAGGGGTGCAACTGGTAGAGCCAATAGAGCAGCTGACCATCGAGGCCGCGGCGTACAAAGCCTGCTTCGTAGTTTATGAGCCAGTCACTTCCGGCAAAGCTTGAGTACGAAATGGCGTCGCAGATGTCTAAATGGCCGAATGCTATTATAATAACGATCAGCCAATATATAATGAACAGTTGGCTGCAACTGCCGGTAGTGAATATGGTATTGTGGCCCTTCATTGGCAGATTATTGTTGCTTTTCGTCTTCGAGAAGCTTCTTAAGCAGGAAAGTGGCATTCTGATTGCGGGCCACTCCGGGCGTTATCTTGTAGCTGTATGTAATGTTTTGACCTATCTTTATTTCAAAACAGAAGTTGTGAAAGTGTTCAGGCTGCTCGTCGGCAAGCCGTGAAAGCTCAAGGTCATGTGTGGCAACGATGCCACTTACTGGCTTTGTGAGCATGGTTCGGAGGAAGAGCAGCGAGCCGTTGAGCTTGTCCAGCGAGTTGGTTCCCTTTAGAATCTCGTCGAGAATAATTAAAGTGGCACCGTGTTGGGCCACATTGTCCATCAGTTCCTTGAGCCTTAGCAACTCAGCATTGAAGTAACTTATGCCGTGAGTAAGGTCGTCGGTGGTGCGCATGCTTGTAAACAGATTGAACTTTGAGGCACTAAACTGTTCGGCAAACACAGGCATTGAGTTCATGGCCAGCACATAATTGATGCCCACAGCACGCAGAAAGGTGCTCTTTCCCGCCATGTTGGCACCGGTAATGATGTAGAAATTGCCGTTGCTGATGCTGAAATCGTTGCGTACAGCTTTTGCTCTGAGGAATGGGTGCCACAGTCCTTGAGCCTTAATTTCCACGTATCCATCTCCTTCTATATGGGCTTTGCAAGCCGAAGGCTCATTATAGCTGAACGTGGACATGGACACAAGCATGTCTAAACCCGCAATACTGTTAAGCCAAAGGTCTGTGCTGTCGGCGTTGGCTTGCTCCCATTGTGCGAATTTCATTACGAGTCGGAGGTCGCTAAGCACAAATATGTTGCCCAACATGAGACCTAAGAGATTGGCCCTACTGTCGAGACTGTGGGCCATGGCAAACATTTGGCGGAACGAAACCGATGCCCCTTGCAGGTTGTCTTTCAGTTCTTGAAGTTCAGAAGCATGGAAATCTTCTGCGTCTATGAGCGTTATGAGCCTTGTAAGACTGCCTAACTGTCGGGCAGTCTGGTCGGTTTTACGGTGCATTTGACTTAGAAATTTGTGGCTAAGTCCCATTGACAGGCATAGGTTTACAACGCCCCACCACACGGCTATGCCCGCAGAGGCAAGGCCAAGCAGTGTTGCGAGCACAAAGATAAGGTAGGCAATAACATCTGTTATTACCACTATTCGGCTGAATTTGCCCTTCAACAACTGCGGAATCTCAATGCCGGTGAGAGCTTTTAGACTACTGGTTATCTTGTCACAGTCTATAATTTGTTCACCGGTTGAGGCTATAAAAGCTGTGCGGAACGGCTCCATTCCACTAAGTTCGCTTATGGCTTCGCCACGCGTGGGGTGATAATCTGTCGAACTTAGCGCTGCTGCAAGCGTATCTCTGCCGCCGGTCGTGGTGCAGCGACAAATGCGTTGATAGAGTGAATCTGGGCCGAAAATGTCAAGATCAAAGGTGAATGGGTGGTGCGGATTGGAATAACGGGTGCCATTATCAAATGAAGAGAAGTCGCCTGAGAGATATCTTAGCTCACCAAGATAAACCTGTCGTTGGGCTTCTTTGGCTTCTGTTATGCGGCTGTTGCGTGCATCGGCGTGACGAGTAATCAGGTAAACCACGAGCAAAGCGGCTGCAGCCCATAGTGTTTGCTCTCCTGCTGCAGTGGCAAAGTATATTATTACAAGCGCCATTATGGCCATAAATTCGGCTATTTCGGCCGTAATGAACAGTTTGTTGTGTGATTTTAACCGTTCAACCTCTTTACTTAATGTCTCCTCTCTTGACTTATAGAAATTGCGGTTATTCTCCCTATTGTTAGTATTACTTGTCATATAGTTGCAAAATTCTTCTTGTTTAAGACTTCTGATTGGTTGCTTTGCTTTTAACATTCAGCACTTATTGTTCCTTATTCTCTATTACTACTCCTTCCTGCTTCATGCCGTCCATCATTATCTTTAGGGGGGTATTGAAGCTGACATGGCGCAGGTGAGTGCTCTCTTCCACTGCCGGCATGGCATCGAGTAAGTCAGTTCGGAGTACACCATCGCCGGAATATGTGTTAATATAGAAGTAACCAACGCCCATGCTTGTCAGATTCTGGAAAAAATGAGTGCCCTGACTCGGATCGGGATTATAACCTTTAAGTCCTTGTTCTACTATTATGCGGGCGGCAGAGATGGACGGCCACTTTATGGGAACGCCAAGCCAAGGGTCGCTTGAACCCCATCTGCCGGGGCCTATGAGTACGTATCCATGGCCCGATGCAAGCATACGGTCATTCATTTGAGTTATTTCGGTGGCTATGTCGGGGTTGTCTTGGGCCGTGTAACCATCAGTCTTGACATAGATAACATCCTGTATGTCGTCGGAAATGCCGTGCCCCAACGAGTTGTGACTGCGCAGAAGGCATTCGCTGTCAGCTATTTTCGTAAGGTCGGTATCGAGGTTTTGCTTTGCATCTACAATAGGACGGATTTGTAAAAGATAGAAGTCGCCGGTGCGATCGTCGTTCAGATTGCATGCAAACTCTATCTCAACAGGTCGGCGCATTGCCTCAGAGCCGAGGCGCATACTCATCTGCATTATCTCCGGCAGAGGGAAAACACCCTGTTGAAGCACTCCCGCAAAGGATATAACCTTGCGTCCTCCCTCGTAGATACCATCGTAAATGGTCTGATCGTCGGGCAGATAGGTTGAGGCAATGTACTGCAACGAACCATCGCTTACTGCATCTTTGACTTTCAGTTTCAAAATATTAAAGCCGTCGTCCACCTTGAAAGTGTAGCCGGCATGCTCCATATCAATGGCATAAAACTTGGTTTGAGTTGTCCTCAGCGCAGTCTCCAACTCACTCATCTGCATCACTTGATTTGGATGATAGGGACTTACACGAAGCGTTTGACCTCCGTCGACGATGTATTTGCCCAGTCCCAAGGCCAGTGAGGCTATGCCCTCGTCGGCCTTTTCATCGCCTACGGGATAGAAGTTTATAGAGCGCAATACTCCGCTTATGTTGGGATAGAACCGTGAACCAT
>CAZUWO010000099.1:0-8613 GCA_964623995.1 uncultured Prevotella sp.
TCGGGACGACCCGAGGTTACTATACGGTGATGTCTCCGACATCATCTCTCAGCACAGAAGAGATTGATCTGCTTTACATCCGACATCAAAGACTCCCCCAACACACTCTTATTAGCAACAAAAAACTCACTCACAGACGCTCAGAATCAGCACCAACCCACCCGCCGACCACAGCGAAGCCGGCAAGCAGCAATAAGGCACTACATGACGTTACGTGCTAAAAAAGACAGAGGCCGCGACCCATCCGGGCAGCGACCTCTTAAAAACAAATTAAAAAGTATATCGAAAAGTAACTTAAAATTTGTAGTCTTTGTTAGGGAAATGCACTCCCCGCACGGAGCGGGAAGAGCACTAATGCAGTAAATTACTGAATGTACTTCTTGCCATTGCGGATGACAATGCCCTTATAGGCCTGGTCAACCTGCTGGCCGGAGAGGTTGTAGATGCGGTTGTTAACCGGCTTCTTATCCTCACTTATACCCTTGATGCCATCGGCAACAGTGGTCTTATCGTCACCCTGACGGATAACAATCTTGTTGCTGGTGTAGCCATTAGCCACAACGGTAACCACAGCGTGGCGACCGGTCTTGCCTGCTGGCAGAGGGTCAGCATAGAAAGCGAGAACAACAGCTCCATACTCTGCCCAGTCAGTTGTACTTACACGGAACTTCTGATTCTCGTCAGTTCCATCCTCGTGCTGGTTGATCCAAGGCTCATCGCCATCCTGATATTCAATATTTATGGTGTAGTTGTCGAAGCCATCGTTATCAACCCAAGGCAGAGCAGTGGTGAGCTGAGCTGCATAAGCACTGTCATTCAAAGCATAACCACCTGCTGCCGGAGCCGTATACTCCTGGAAGCTAACAGTTTCACCGCTTGTAAAGGTAGCGTCTTCCATAAAGTGAGCATAGTTCTGATATCCGTGAAGAGCAATGCAAGGATAATACAGAGCATTGTAACTATAGTCATAGATATTATTATTCTGGCTGTCCAAAGCAAGGAATCTTGCCTCAGGAGCCGCACTGTCATCGTAAGAAATGCTGTTCTGAGTCTCTTCAGTAACCAAGTAAGAAGGAGCCTCGCCGAAGAAGAAGCCTACATTCTTACCTGCAAAACCGGTAACGAGAACTGCGAACTCATTGGTAAGGTCAACCGGCTGTACCATTTGGCCACCCAGACCATCATCAACCATAGGATAGAAGGTCAAGAAAGCACGTGTTGAACCAGAGGAGAAACCGGTTGTAGACATAGCACCCTGAGACTGAACGCTGTCAGGCTCAAAAGTGAAAGAGGCCAGAACATTATCGCCAAGGGACTTGCTGCCATCAGAGTTTGTCTTCAAGTCATAAACATAAACCTTCATGTCCTTGGCGGCATCCATTATATCGCCACCATTGCACCAAGCATAGAGCGAAATCTCATTGAGGGTTAAAGAACCAACAGGCTTATCATACTTCTGATAGAAAGCAATCTGGTTTCTTGTAGTTGTAACCGCACGGTCGCCGTAGAAAGCAGTAGGGCCTTGACCTCCATAATAGAAACCATCGTTCCATGAGAACGGAGTGTAAGACATTCCTTGATAACCACAGAAAGCAACAGCTTCATCACCAATCACGAAACTGTCTGCTGCGTTTACAAGTGTAGGAAGATAGTAACCTCCGCTCAACTTGCCATCAGAGACGGTAACAGGGCCGTATGAAATAGTAAAGTTGTTATCTGCATCAATATTAGCAGCGGCATTAGCCTGCGTCAGAGCCGTAGTTCCGAAGTACCAAGCAGTTGCCGAAGGATTTGTACTGGCATTCTTAAATACTATTGGGGCATTAGGGGTGAAGTTGGCCAAATTAAAGCTCCAATTCCGCATTTGGTTATCAGGACCAACATAGAATGTACCCTGCGGACGCTTGTAGAAAGCGGTAGGGTTGGCAGCAGTTCCCTGAGCACGACGAATAGCAGATGGGGCGCTCACGAAATTATTAAACTTGCCTGTAGTAGCTTTAGCAAAAGCTGCAGGAGCAACCTTTGCAGCTTTGTCAGCCATGTTGACTTTCGTCAGCTGCTGTGCACTTACAGAAGTTACTGCAAGTGAGGCTGCAATTAAAAGTAAATAATTCTTCATAATTTAAAATTTTAAATTAGACAAAAATGTCCGTATTGGAGATTTGAATTTAATTATTCTGTTTTATTTATAGGCTGTGCCGACTGAGCAGCGGCACAGCCCCTATACATTATATATTAAATGTAAGTCCACTCCACCCATACATCGGCATTGCTCGCAGAAGTAAAGCGAAGCCGCTGAAGGTTGTAATCAGAGATGGCCGAAGTAACATTGAAGCTACCTGCCAAAGTCTCGAAAAGAGTCCTCACTGCCGGCACAACCGAAATGAGTTGCTCACCTGCCGCGTTGGTCTCACCTGTATAATTGAGCGTAAGAGCATCGTCGCCGGTAATCTGGAAGGTAACTCCGTAAGTACGGGCAGTATTGGAACGGTTCTGTCTCCAAGCTATACGGAACGCGAATGTGCTATCGGCCTGCTGTTGAAGAGTGATGCTCTGCAATGTGAAGCGGCGACGATTGAAGTCGGCAACTACAGCATCATAGGCCGATTTCACTGTTTCGCTCATGTTAGACGTAGAAGTCAGACGCAGGGTGTGGCCCGTTGTGAGAGCCTTAGATACGAAATGAGCTGTAGGATAGCCACTGATGGAGTAGTTCTCCTTGCCCTCGCCCACTCCGGTGAAGCGCTGAGTGGCCTCGTCGAATACGAATTCCTGGCAACTTGAGTCAGCAGACACGGCGAAGTCAGACTTGAAACGCAGATAGAACTTGCCATCGCGCTTTGTGATAAGGAACGGACGGCGATACATTGTAAGAATGGAGTCGCCCTCGTAAGGATAAATCTTAGGAGTAACATCCTTGGTTGGAGCGTTCAAACAGAGGGCAGCATTGCCTATTCGCATAACAGGCTCAGAGTAACGGCTGGCTCCGAAGATAGCATTACGGAATGAATCGCACTCTGCAATGTAGCTTTCAAAGTTGGTTCCTTCGGGTAAACGGGTCATGCGTATGTAGGTTCCACGCTTCTTACCCTTGATAGTGGCAATCTGTTCATCGGCCACCACATTGGTAAGCACGAACTCGAAGTCGCCCTCAGCACCAAGTCCCTGCACGTTATCACCGCCGGTAATACTTCCGGGCAGATTGTCGGGGTTGCTGAAAGAGTGAATCACAGGATTGTAGCTGTCGAACGAGAGCACAGGACCGTTATCAGTAATGATGTCCCACAATGAGCTGGCCGAAAGATAGCTGTTGCCGCTGAATATGTTGTTCATGCCCATGGAAACAGTTCCATCGGTATTGAACTTGGCACCGAGCAAATAGCCTACAGCACGATAATCGGTAGCACCATTCTCACCCACAGTGTCGTTGGTGCAGTAGTACTCCATTGCCCAGCCACCTGTTGAGCTAGTAAGAATGCTGGTATAGTTCTCCTCAGCCCTGTTGAGTCGCTCTGCTGCCGACTCTGAGAAGAGATCGTCCTCCTCATTGTTGCAACCGGTGAATGTTCCGGCTGCAAGAAGCAGGAGCGAGAAAGCAAATATTTTGTTCTTCATGATGAATAATCGAATATTACGAAGTTAAATGTGATTACTGCTGCAACTTTTTGAGGTCCTCAATCTGGTCGAGCAGCGTCTGCATTACGGTCTTAGAAGGATCGCTCTCAGATGGCTGCATTAGAGCATTGATAGGATTGCCGTTGGAATCAAGCTTGTAAGTGCCGTCAGGATTGAATACAAACTGGCGGTGCTGAACACCATTGCGCACCTTGTCTATGTCGTAATTGAAGTGCTGTAAGAGCCAATTGCGGATGATATCGAACTTCTGCAGGAGCACTGAACGTCCGTTTATGCCATCGGTATCAAGATACTGAATCTTGCCATCGGCATCGAGGGCCACAGTACCATCGGCATTGCGTGCCACTTGCTTGCGCACAGTGTTGTAACTGGCATAGCCGCCACCAGAAGACATTACGTCGCCTTTGAACTGACGCCATCCTATGGTGTCCATATTGATTTCACCGGCAGCTACACGGGCTTTAACGGCATTGCGATATTGCTGTTGCGACATGTTTCTGCAACTGAAGCCGAGCTTGGCCTCATAATCATTTACAGGGATTGTGTCGCTCTCCCAACCGTAGTTGGCCGTATTGAGGAATGACTCCCACTGCATACTAGAACGGGTAATGTAGTTGGCTATGAGCTCAACCCAGTCCTCCTGATAACCACTGGTGGCATACTGGAGAACCATACCGCGTGAAAGAGCCACTGAATCGGGAGTATCCTGCCAAGAAAGGGCATTATACTGACCGTTGCTTATCTCACGGAATGAAGTCGGAATGATAACATTCTGGTGCAGGATGTGAGAGAACTCATGATGCATGGTGCGGAAGAAGTACTCGTTGAGTGAGTCAATGCTGGTTACATCGAGCTCATTTCCCTTGTAAAGAGTAATCTTCAGTCCCCCCTCAGCAGTACCAAGCACCTCAGTACCTGATGATGCGTTGTAGGCAGGAGAGCCAAGCAACTGGATGATATGCGGAGTATAGGTCTTGAGGAACTGCTCACCCACGGAATCGCGGTATACATCGTACCAGAGATACTTGCCGAGAACAGCGAAGCGTTCAGCATTCTCGTAGCTCACAGGCACGAGGTTGTAGTTCATGTTGGTACCGATATCCTCATACTTATAGATGAACTGCAAGTTGTAAGGCTCACGGTAGTTGGCCTCGAGGAATGAATCGAGGGCGAAAGTATTGCTCGAACGGTCGAGCGGATGATATGTTGTGTCGAAGATGGTTGGTCCCAAATCGTCGTCTGAGCAAGAGGTAAATACCATTGCCGACACTGCAACGAGGCCAAGCAAATATAAGCTAAGTTTCTTCATTGTGCTGTTTCCTCCTTCTAAATTAATCAACTCTGCGGATTAAACTCTTGCTATACTCGGTAGCCGAGGTAGATGTGGTCTCGCGCGAAGGCTGCAAACCGGCTGCAATGGCATCGGCAGGAACCTCAAGAGCACGGCGTGGGTCGTTCCAAGTGAGCTTGTACTCGATGTCGTCCGGACCATACTTGTGGCTGTACTCAATGCCGAAGCGCTTCAAGTCGAAGAAACGCATACCTGTAAAGAGCATCTCGGTGCGGCGATAGTCCTGAATAAGGTTCATCCATTTCTCAAGATTAGCCGGTATTACGAACGAAGGACTCATGTTCTGAGTGAAGCTCCATGTTGGGTAAAGCACCTGACCGGAACGCTGATTGTCATAATCGTTTGACAGATCGCCCGGATAAACATAGTAGCGATCAACAATAGCCTGAGTCAGATCATTCCATCCGTCCTGATAAGTAGCGGTGGTATGGCGGCTGTTCTCAAGGGCCTGAATGTCAGCAAAGGCAGCGGCGGTGTCGTGGCGGGAGCAAAGAAGCTCGGCCTCAGCACGGTTGAGAAGCACCTCTGTGGTAGTGAACTCACGGCGAGACTGCTTGTAGTAGCCATAGCCCTGCTGGCGGTCGGCATACTGGAAGGTGAAGCTGGCATTGCGAGCCCAAATCATTCCATAGTCCTGATTGCCGTTAATGAACAGTCCAGAAACTATTGCCGAAGGCAGAATAGTGTATCGGCTGGTTGGCCATACACGGTCAATAGTGCAGTGGCTTGCCTCAAAGTTGTGGGCGTAGCGGCTACTACCGGAGAAGTGCAGGATGGTGTAGGAATATGTATCGATAAGCATCAGGTTGTAAGCTTGGTCAGAACCTGCCCAGTGATTATCGTAGTTAGACATGTTCTGGTCGTCGGCGAAGATGCTGTAGTTAGGCAACTGAGCCGGAAGAGTGGCGCGATCGGTACCCAAAACCTGATTAGCATGCTCTATTACCTTATCATACTGACGTGTGAAGAGGTAGAAGCGAGTGGCGTAAGCATGGGCAGCCTTTACGTTGAAGTGCCATTTAGGCTGAGTATAGTAACTGTCGTTAACGTACTTAAGGCCCTCTTCGAGGTCGGCCTCAATGCGTTTGTAAGTGTCAGCCACATTACCACGGTCATAATGAGGATTAACCTCTGTCTCAACATCTGTCATGTAAGGCACGCCAACATCCTGTTTTGAGAGTGTTGAGTCCTTATAAGCTTGCGAGAAGATGTTGACGAGCATGAAGTGGCAGAACGAACGTACGAGCAGAGCCTCGCCTTTGGCGGCGTTCATACGTGGTGTCCAGGTGCCACCATTCTTGGTTGCAATCTCATCGAGAGCCTGAAGAGCCGAATTAGCCACGGCAATTGCACCGTAATAACCGCTCCAAATGGCGGCAGGAGAATCCTGCTGGGTGCTTGAAACCACCGGTTCGAACTTGAAAGCTTCATCGTCGGCACGCTGGAAGCTGTTAAGATTGTAATATATTTGCTTCTTTGTGTCAGCGTTATAGTGGTGAGCGTTGTTGTCAACAATATTGTCACTCGACAGCTCAAGCAGTCCTGCGGGGCTGCAGTTAGGATAAGCGTTGACCAGCAACTGGGTAACCTTCTCCTCAGTATCGATATGTGTGCGCTCATCGGGCTCGTGATCCAGGAAGCTGTCACCGCAAGACGCCAGCCCCATTACGGCGAGAGCCGAAAGTGCTATGTATTTGATTGATTTCATTTTATACTTAATGCTTTTATGCTTGTTTGACATATTCGGAGATAATTAGATACCGAGTCGTACGGTAAACGTGAACTGCTTTGGCGTAGGCGAAGCCACACCACCGGCATTAACATATTCCGGATCCTGGCCGTTGAGCTTGTCGTCGCTGTAGATAAGGAACAGGTTTGTGGCATCAAGCTTAAGGCTGAGCGAGCTGAGTCCTATCTTCTGGATGAGCGACTTGTTGAAATCGTAGGTCAGCGAGATGTCTTTCATGCGGATGAAGCCACCATCGGCCACGCGAGCCGTAGAATAATTGTAGGCATTGTAAGCGTAGCTGAGCTGCGAGTTGTTGTGATACTGGCGGGTGGAGGCTATAGCCGGAATAGTGGTTATGTTCTCATCGCCCGGCTCAACCCAACGGTTCTTGAACTCCTTAGGCATGGCATCCATGTCGCTATACGAAGCTGAGAAGTAAGGATCGAGACGCAGCTTGTTGCCGAAGCTGTAGGTGATGAACACATTCAGACGCCAGTTCTTCCAGCGCAAGGTGTTGTTCAAACCACCGGTGGTGGTAGGATCGGTCGGGCCTTCATACTTGAGGAAGCCCAGATCCTCGTACTCCTGGAAGTTGATATCGGTTGTCGTAACCTCGCCGTTCTCATTAATAATGGTAGGAATACCCTCATCGTTGAGTCCCACAAACGGGATAGAGAACAGTGCACGCACCGGATAGCCTTCGCGGGCATAACCAGTTCCGCTGACGAGAGAGATGACATTTGAGCGCGACTTCAGCTCAGTAATCTTAGTCTTGGTGTAAGAGAACGTGAGGTCGGTGGTCCAATCAAAGTCTGCTGTCTTGATATTCTGGGTAGAAAGCGTGAACTCAATACCGTGGGAGCGCATGGAAGCCACGTTGGCAAACTTGGTTTCCTCACCACCTACGCCCTCAGTAGAGATGTAACCCATAAGGTCGTAGTTGTTGCGCCAGTAGAAGTCGCTGACCAAGTTGATGCGGTTGCCGAGGAAACCGAGGTCAACCCCAAGGTTGAACTCCTTCTTCTTCTCGTAAGTAAGGTCCTGATTGGCCAGCTGTGAAAGCTGAATTCCAGTCTCTGCATCACGTGAGTACGGGCGGTAAGGCTGATAAGCCTCATAGATGGCAAGTGCATTGGAAGCACTTCCACGCTCACCCACGAGCGAATAGCTCAGACGCAGGGTTGCATGACTGAATGCACTGTTGGTCTTTTCCATCCATTTCTTGAAGAAAGACTCCTCATGTGCGTTCCAAGCACCGGACACATTCCACGTAGGAAGCCAGCGAGCAGAGTGGGATTTACCCAACTGGTTAGAACCGTCGTAACGGCCTGTCACGTTGAAAGAGTAGCGGCCCTTATAAGAATAGTTGGCATTGGCGAAGTAAGCGAGGCGGCGGTCCCAAGTGCGGGCAAATGATGTGAGCACTGTGCCTTCCTCCTTCACCATCTTGTAGAATTCAGGAGTGATGATAACCTCACGGCCATTGTCGTAGTCTACGCCATAATCCTGATGCGACTGTGAGTCATAGTCGCTTCGGTTGGCCTCCATACCGGCCAGGAAGTTGAATATATGTGTGTCGTTCCACACGTGGTTGTAGTTGGCAGTTCCACGGAAAGTGAGCTGCTTCACGTCGTTGTCGTCGCGCATGTAGATACCACCCTGCGGCATAACCGAAATAGGCAGAGCCTTCGGATTATCAGGATCGGTATACAGGTAGCGGTTGCTGTACATTATGTTCGGGTCGTCAACACCTGCGCGATAGGCCTCAGCCTGGTTCGAGTTGTTGTATACGAAGTGCTCGGTTGTGGTCTTGTAGATGCGGTAAGCACCGAGGGCCTTGATTTCAAGTCCACGTATAGGCTTCCAAGAAATATCGCCCTGGAACTTCATGTCGCTC
>CAZUWO010000099.1:8623-11497 GCA_964623995.1 uncultured Prevotella sp.
CGAGCTCGTCGAAGATGTTGAACGGGGCGTAGTTACGAGTGTAAGTCTCGTTCGGGTCAAGCGTACGGGCCGTGTTCATGGAATAGCTGAACGGGTTGATATCGAAGTTACGGCTGATGGCACCCGACACAACGTTGGTTGAACGGGCCATGGTGCCCGGCGCATCCTGGTCACGGTAGCTAGCGTTAGTGAGCATACTTACGGTCAGGTTCTTTGAAAGCTTGAACTGAGCGTTCATGTTGCCGGTGTAGCGCTGCACCTTTGAGTCAACGTACCATCCCGGATCGTAAACAGCTGACAGCGATGCGTACATCGAAGCCTTGTCGGAACCGGTCGAGATACTTACGGAGTGGTTTTGCATTACGTTGTTGTTGAACAACAGGTCGAACCAGTCGGTGTTGCGGAACTCAGCCTGCTGCAGGTAGGCATTCATGGCTTGAGTGGTGTAAGGCAACTGATACTGACCGAGATTCGGGTCGTATGTGGCAATGCTTGTGTACATCTTGCCATAGAGACCGTTGGTAGAGGCGTTGGCCAGAGTAGAGAACTCGAGCCAGCCCTTGGCAGCCATCTCCTTGTAGATGCCCATCTGCTCCTGAGAGTTGCTAATGTTGTAGTCGCGATAGCTTGGCTTCAGGCGGTGGGTAAACTCGCCAGTGTAGTTAATTGAGGAATGTCCGGCGCGGCCGCGCTTGGTGGTTACCACAATCACACCGGCCATGGCGCGTGCACCATATATAGATGTGGCGGAACCATCCTTCAGCACTTGGAAGCTCTCAATATCGTCGGCGTTGAGACCAGCAATGGCATTTGAGATAAGAGTCGTAGCATCGCCTGAAGAAAGGTCATCAGCCGAGATGTTGACAGCATTCTCAAGGATGACTCCATCCACAACCCAAAGCGGGTTGGAGGTACCATATATAGACGTGGCACCACGCACACGAATCTTAGGAGCCGTACCGAAAGTACCGCTGACGTTCTGCAATGACACACCGGCCACTTTGCCTTCGAGCGAGCGACTCACGTCGGCCACACCGTCAAGTTTGGCCTTATCAGCGTCAATCTTGCTGGTAGCACCGGTAAATAATCGTTTGTCCATCTGTTGAATACCGGTAACCACAACCTCGCCGAGCTGCTGTGCGTCCTCGGGGTGCAGGGTTATCTTGATGTTCTGACCTCCTTTGACGGTGGCTGTCTTCATACCAATGTATGAAACCACCAAAGTGGGGTGAGCATCTGAAGAACTGATGGTGAAGTGGCCATCGATGTCGGTTACGGAACCTGTCTTAGTTCCTTGTATCATCACCGAGGCACCGATGACGGGCTGACCGTCTTCAGACGAGATAACGGTACCCGTTACGTTAGTTTGAGCCAGCGCGGTTCCCAAAAAGAGGAACAGGCTGACCAAGACCAAGCTTAGTCTTCTTCTCATAAACCTCAATAAATTGTATTATTTTTAATTAAATTACTTTCGATTCTCACGTGCAAAATTACTTATATTTCTTATATTTTCAAACAAATTTAATAAAAAAATATCATGAAATCGATTTTTTCTAACAATGTAGCACATTTAAGGCAAAATAATGGCATAAATATGACAGTTTGAAAGCACCGAAACGGTATTTTGGACATTTGTTAGGTAAACTTGATTGCATGCACTCAATTTTCCAGAGTTGCCGACAAAAGGTAAACGAAATTATTGATTTACATCAAGATAGCTTTACAATTGGTTGACGGAACCTGTCCGCCGACCTGCAAAAGCGTCAAAAGCAGTGAATGGAAATGTTGAAAAACAATGGAAAAGGCGTTGCCATTTCACTTTTTTAGCAATGTGAACGTCTTATAAAAAAGCGACATCCCGAAACGCGATAAATACTGTAGCCGACGTGATAATGCTGCCGTCACAGCGCATTGTCTGCCCATCAGCGCCACGATATAAAAGCCACAGCATACCGAATCTGTAGATATGCCTGAGCGTTTGGGCCAGTTTCGTGGGCCCGAAGCAATGGTAACAGGGGGCAGAAGCGGTGCTTCCGACGTTGTAATCTTATAGAAAAAGGTATTTTGCTAGGCAGTAAAAATATGAATTCTACGTAGCAAAATGTTTTTCGTTAAGCAGAAAAACAAAAGTGATTCTTATGGCTTTCATACCATGATTGATGTCGGAAGCACCACAGACTCAATCCTATAACCGCCTGATTGATGTCGGAGACATCACCGCTCAATAACCTCGGGTAGTCCCGACCCGAGGAACCGGAAGCTCTCTCCCATATCGACTCCGGAGGAGTAGCCCAACTGCCACATAACGTTTTACGCACTAACTATTCCGCAAATGGCAGGAAAATAATAGCCCTAATGGTGCCTATATATAATAATGTGTAAAATAGGCAAAAGAGAAAAGCAGCAAACCGATAGCCGCTATGCCCTGCTGAGAGAGCAATAGCCACAATAAACGGGGAATAATACAGGTAAGAATCCGTGGCTAAGCATTCACCACTGAACCACGGAAAAAGGACGGTTCAGCAATCAATCTCCAAACCATCGTAGGCAAGAAAGACGCCTTCAGGCAGCCGAGCCTGTGCTTCGTCGTACGGACCTATGTCGTGGGTAACGTGAACAAGATAGGTTCGGCGCGCCCCTATCCTCCTTGCAAAGTCGATTGCCTCAGGTATCAGCTGATGGGAGTGGTGCTCCCGCTCAAAGCGGAGGCCGTTAACCACGAGTGTTTCCACACCACGCAGCAGCTGTTCGCTACGTGGATTTATGGTCTTCATGTCGGTTATGTAGCCGAAAGAGCCTATACGATAGCCCAATATGGGCAGTTGGTCATGGTAGACCTGCAGTGGCAACACTCCCACACCGGCCACACTGAGC
>CAZUWO010000100.1:0-11333 GCA_964623995.1 uncultured Prevotella sp.
GACGACTCAAGCATACTCTCCATGGAATTGCCGAAGGATGCCATCATCTCAGGAGTGAACTTCGTAGAAATAATAACATCTTCGCGCTTACGGGTCTTAATGAAACTGCCAAGAATCTTCTCCGACTCGCCCATGCCGTAAACGGCTGCCGTGTCCCAGACGTTCAGCCCTGCGTTCATGGCCGCGTCGAAGACAGGACGGAGAGTCTCCGCATTTGTATTGATTCCGAACATAGTGTCGCCACCATTCTTTCCTGAGCCCCAAGCCCATGTGCCTAATGCTATCTTTGCCATAATATTGTTTTTTTGTTTTACGGTTGCAAAGGTACTCCGAAAGAACAATAATCCTTTTTCTGTCAAGTTCAAACAATTTTTCTGTCAAGGCCAATTGAAATATGAGTAATATTGAGTAACTTTGCCGCATGGACAACAATCTTATAGACTACGGCGGCATATTTATTTCTTATGTCCACAGGGAAGACGAGGAATGCTCTTTCCGCGTGTTTGAGCACGTATTGCTTTACGTTCACACAGGGCACTGCGAGGTAACAGCTCCAAAAGTGAATGTGCGTGTCGATGCTGGCGAATGCGTCTTTATCCGTAAGGACCATCGCCTTACGCTCAGCAAGCACACATCAGAAGACGGCACACCATTCCAGGGCATCGCTTTGATGTTCGACCGCAAGATGCTGCTCGACTATTATAAAAGAATGAGCGAAGAACAAATCCCGAAAGATGTTAGTCGCTCAAAGCAGAGTATATACAAGATCGGCCGCCGCCCAGACACAATAAGCCTGTTTCAGTCTCTTACTCCATTCTTCAACTCCGACATTGAGCCCGACAAGCAATGGATAAAGATGAAACTTGAGGAAGGACTGCAATGCGTGCTGCGTACTGACAAGAGCCTCTACGCCTCTCTTTTCGATTTCGCAGAACCGTGGAAGATTGACATAATGGACTTCATGGACAAGAACTACATGTACGACCTCTCCATGGAAGAGCTCGCCAATTACACCGGTCGCTCACTGTCAACATTCAAGCGAGACTTTAAGAAAACTACAGGCACTACGCCCCAAAAGTGGCTAATTAGCAAGCGTCTTGATGCAGCCCACGACCTTCTGCTGAAAGACAACACACAAAAGATGCAGGACGTGATGATGAAAGTCGGTTTCAGCAACCTGTCGTTCTTCTCGCGAAGTTTCAAAGACAGATTTGGAGTAGCACCATCAGCAATAGAAGCATAGATTCTATGCATCTGTAAAAACATTTTTCAACAAAACACACAAAAGCATTATGAACGATAAAAAGAGGATAGTTTTCTATTTTACAGCCACGGGCAATTGCCTCTACGTTGCACGACAAATGTCGGATAACACAGTAAGTATTCCACAAGCCTTCAAATCGGGCAACCTGTCATACGAGGCTGATGAAATAGGAATTGTGTGTCCGACTTACCGCGGCGATCCACCTGAGATGGTGAAGAAGTTCCTGGCAGAAGCTACACTGAAAGCCAATTATCTGTTTGCCGTCATAACCTTTGGCGTAGCCCATACTACAATTGTAAGCGAGTTTCAAAAATTTGCTAAGGAGGGCGGCAAGAAGTTCGACTATATTGCCACAATGACAATGGTCGACAATTATCTACCCGGCTTCGACATGGACAAGGAGAGAGCGAAGAAACGCGATGTGGAAGGTCGGCTTGCAAAGATAAAGTCAGATATTGACAGTCACAAGAAAAAGATTGAGCGTGTCAGCATTTTGGACCGCATTCTTTACTCTTACGCTATCAAAAAACTTGGTGATATTGCTCCGACAAGGGCAGAGAAAGTGTTCACCACAAGCGATGCTTGCATCGCTTGTGGCACTTGCATCCGTGTCTGTCCACGTGGAAACTATTCCATTGTCGATGGCAAGGCTACTTGCAAAGGAGAATGCGAGTTCTGCCTGTCATGCATTCAGAACTGCCCCAAGAAGGCGATAACCCTCACCGCCGGTGAGAAGAACCCGAATGTACGCTACCGTAACCCCAATGTCAAATTGGTGGACATTATTCGTTCTAATAGTCAAGAATAAATAAAACTACTCACGTTATTGTAATGAGATATAAGAGTTAGGCAGTCAAATTGACTGCCTTTTCTTTTTGAACTAATCAGAAAGAAATTCTGAACGAAATAGAAAAGTGGCTTGAATAAAATCATAGTAACTTTGCACTGTCAAAAGAAAACAAATAAAAACAAAGTTATTATGAGATCAAAGATTGAAGAGTACAATGCAGTAGTAGAGGCTGCAAGCAAGTTCACCAAGAGCGTTGCAGAAGGCAATAGTAAGTATGCCAAGGGGTTGTTCACTGAGGATGCCAGCCTTTTCGGCTTTCTCAATGGTAAGCTTGAGAGAGGAAGCATTGAGCAGTTCTATCACAATGTAGATACGGTAGGCGCTGGTGATAATTTCAAGACCCGCATCGATGTCCTTGAACTTGAGGAGACTCTTGCTGTTGTCCGTGTACTTGAGGAAGGATGGGGCGGAAGCGTTGACTTCACAGATGTCCTTCTTCTGTTAAAGATTGATGGTGAGTGGAAGTGCGTTGCCAAGGCTTACAACCAGAACTCAAATACAATAAGCAAATAATAAAGGATGAAAATCAATGAAGAAGAACATTGGAGTTTACAACGCAATCGCCCCGACACCCGTAACACTCGTCGGAGCAATGGTGAACGGCAAGCCGAGTTGGTTTGAGATGGTATGGGTAGGTATAGCCGAGAGCGACTATGTTGCAGTGAGCATTGAAGACGACCACTACACCACTCCAGGAATTACCAAGAATAAGATTTTCAGCATCAGCCTTGTTGACGATGCGCTGCTTCCCAAAGTCGACTACGCCGGAACCGTCAGCGGTAAGAAGGTTGACAAGAGCGAACTTTTCGATTGGGAGAAGGGGAAAAGGGTGCGCCTATCCCGACAGAAGCACCTGTTACAATGGAAGTAGAAGTCGTTGATACCCTGCAGTATGGTGGAAGCCACATTTACGTCTGCAAAATCTTGAATACATACGCCAAGGAAGATGTCCTTGACAAGCGTGGAAAGATAGACTTTGGCGGATCCTTCAAACCAATCCTCTTTGAGCCACGATGGAATTATCTTGAAATCAAAGGCATCATCTTATCGTCCTCGATAACATTATGCAGCATACTTACATAATTGAAAAGGAAGGATTTGTGGTCGCCGAAAACATCCCAAGGCGTGTCTTCAAATACGGAAGACATAATATCGTCAGAAGTGATATCGCCCTGCTGACATACATATTCTATAATAGACTCAAGGACATCCATCTGTTCAGAGTTTAGTTCCTGCACACTGAGCAGGTCCTCGAACTTCTTTACAGCCGTCTTTCGGTCTATGCCAATAATCGAACGGATGAATGCAGCAACATTGCCGCCATGCAGTTGGTCCTTTACATTTTCTCTGTATTCTTGTTCTGTTCCAAGATCTTTCCACAGAATTTTCTCGAGTTCGAGTATGTCGGCTTCATTAAGTTGCTCTAGATTGTAAATCTTCTGCAATACTCGACTCGATTGCTTGTTTCTTTCAAGATAGTCAAGTACCCGCTCCTTATAAGTTTTATAGCCTGTTATAGGAGATTCACCTGCACCCTTAACAATCTCTACTGGATCGTCTATGTCTATCTCAAAAGTCTGTCCCTTTTCTCCTTTGAGGAATTGAATAAGGTCGCGAAGTTCCTTCCTTACATACTCCAAGCTGTCAAGCGACTTATTCTTCCAGAATTCAGAAGTCATCACCTCGCTGATGGTCTTCATCTTAGCGTTAACCTGAGGTATAGAAGCCTTTGCCGATAACTTCTTCGCAATCTTATAAACCTGATTGGAAAAGAAGTCAGCATCCTGAGATTCATCAAGTAGTGATATTTCTATCTTGAACATTATGTAGTCAAACCTCAAAGCCTGAAAGTCAGTTTGCACTCTTGGAAGTATTGAAGCAATCTTCTCCTTCAGTTGCACAACATCGAGAGGTGATATATATTGCCACGATTTCTCCTGTTGAAACTTATATACCACATCGCCTACTTTCCGCACGTCAATTCTCGACATCGGCAGCTTATCAACCTTGTCACGCAATTCTTTCTTCAGATCATCATGCAGTGACTTGGCAAACTCATTCTGCTGATACTTTGCATCTTGCAGCAATACCGCAATATCAAGTTTCAAGCCGAAAAGCTTTTCCTCCAACGAACTGTGTGGAGTTTCATCGGCATCTTCACCATGAACACTGAAAAAATCGAAGTTACCACACCAGTCGAAGATATAGAACTCCTTCTTGTCGTTCTTGTCAATCTCACCTGCCGCTGCTTTTCTTGGACCGAATATTCCCGGACTGAGACGTGTGCCGCGGCCAATCATCTGATAGAAACGAATCTTTGAACGAACTGTTTTGAAGAATACAAGATTCAAACAATCGGGGATGTCAACACCAGTATCAAGCATATCAACGCTTACAACAACCTGCGGCATACCATTGCGTTGCTCGAAGTTGTCTATAAGTATTTCAGAATTGTATACCGAATAATCTATAAGCCTGCAAAAGTCGGAACCAAGCTCAGGATAGAGCCTTTGGAATTCATCTACAATCATCTGAGCATGCTCATGGTCATTACCGAATATAATGGTCTTACCTATCGTCATGCCGTCATTGACCTTAATGCCATTGGTCATCAACTCTTTCAGAACAGTATCTATGGTTCCCTTGTTGTATATGTATTTGTTAATCTCCGTCTTGTCTATGTCACGCCAATATTCCTCGTCAGGATGCCTATTCAGTTTTACCTTCTCGTAAGCCCAAACTCCTTCGAGTTGTTCTCTTTGCTCTTTTGACAGGTCGTTATAGCGAATGCCCTGGCTCAACATTGGTGTAGTAAGGTTAAACAACTTATATGGACATAGGAATCCGTCCTTTATAGCCTGTTCGTAAGAGTAGTCAGCAGTTGGTTCGCCCTGCTCTTCACCAAGCAAATGATAAGTACTGCGGGCAATATCGTCACATGGCGTCGCTGTCAGCCCAATCAACAGAGAATCAAAGTAATCGAATATGGCACCATATTTTCCAAAGACACTACGGTGAGCCTCATCAATAAAAATAAGGTCAAACCGTCCGATGGAAAAGTCCTTCTCTTCCTCATCTATATATCCTATCATTGTCTGATAGGTTGAGAACATTATTCGAGCATTCATGTCGGGCTCATCACCATGGTCAGAGAGGACACAAGTTGTCTCATTAGGCAATAGCTTCACGAAATTCTTATGCGCCTGATTAACCAAAGAAATTCTGTCGGCAAGGAAGAGCACATTCTTTATCCAGTTGTTGCGCATCAGCAGTTCGGTTATGGCTATTGCCACACGTGTCTTGCCTGTTCCCGTTGCCATTACAATTAGCGAACGGCGATGGCGACTGTTGAGCCTTTCACATACTGCACGTACAGCTTTGGTCTGATAATAGCGCCCTGCAATGTCTGTGCTAACAGCAAAGTCCTGAATATCCTTTCGTGTCTGCCGTTGGTGCAGCAACTGCAAATCGGCCTTGCTGTGGAACGACATTATGGTTCTGGCCGGATAGCCAAGCCGGTCTATTACCTTTACTGTAAAGCCATTAGTGAAATATATCACAGGCTTTACCCCATAAGTCCTTTCCAGGCTTTTGGCATAAAGTTCTGCCTGTTGTCGTCCGTCTTCCTCACTGCGTGATGCCTTCTTTGCTTCAACTACGGCAAGCGGCTTACCGTCATCACCAAAGAGAACATAATCAGCATAGCCCTTACTGCTTGCGGTAGGCATTCCACCTACCTCTGTCTCTATACAAGCCTTACCAGCTACAATGGCATGTTTCGTCTCGCATATGTCCCAACCTGCTTCTCTAAGCATTTGGTCAATGAAGAGCTGGCGGGTCTCCGATTCCGAAATTAAATCCTCACTTAGTTTACGTGCAATAAGTGGTTCTTCCGTCTGATTAGGGTATTCCGCCTTTATAGCTTCCTCATCAGGCATTTCATCTGAAGGTGGCGCTTGATGTATCTCCGGCTTCTTTGGTATCAGTTCATTGCGGAAACGGGGAAACGTTTCAACGGCTCCTATCTGCATCAGCACGCTGCCAACAAATTCATAAAGGTTAAGCAGCGAGAAGAATGATTCGCGCTGGGTTATCCTCATGCCGTGGGCAGCATTGTTTCCTGCTTTACGGATATAGTGAAGCCGGCGCATCAGATCATCGCTGTTTATGTAGTTGGTAAACTGCTCATTGGTTACCAACTCGAAGAGTGATGCTCGTTCCGGCTTTTCAAATCCTTTAAGATAATAAATGGCCTTTGTTATCCACTCCAACGCCATACGCCCGTTGAGCGCGCTCTTTGCCGGATCGCTGAGCTGGTTTACCTCAGCCTCGTTGCAGTACTCCCAAAGTGTCTTGAGCCCTGCCTTGTTGCGCATGTAGTCGAAGTTTCTCATAATCAATTATGCTGAAGCCATTTCCAATTCCTTTGCCACATTTCGGATTTCTTTCTTCATACGGCTTTCAAGTTCCTTTGTCGGTTTCTTTGTGCCATTGACATACTGAACCATTGTATTTCTGTCAATGCCTAATCGCTTACCTATGGCTAAGGCGTTTATCTCTGGATGTGAAAGGAACACACGTGATATGCCTATAGGCTCTGGGTCGTCATACTCAAAGCTCTCAAATGATACATCTTCGTCAAGGCTTTCCCAATGAATGCCCTCGTCGTCCATCTCATAGTTTTCACGTTCTGCAGGACTTGCATTGAGCAAACGTCTATAGTAAAGCAGCGACTGCCACAATACTCGACCATCATCTGTCTCACCGTAAATGCGGTTGTTATCGAACCAAATCTTTTTAATCGTCATTTTCTTCTCCTTCTATGCTATGTCCAAAATACTCCATCCATTTTGCTATTGCAAGATCATGGTTTTCTTCCAATACCATTTCGGCTGCACGAATGTCCTTGTTCTTCAATCCGTGGTTATAGACAAGTTTTACAGAGTCTTCTGTAATCTCAAATTTTGCCTTACCATCAGCATTCTTTACATGGACATGAATCGGCTCATGCTCACGAGAATAGAAGAAGAACTTCATTCCAAATAGTCGTAATATTTCCGGCATAGCAATTTTTCCTTTTTATTTTGCAAATCTAATTATTATTTTCCAAACGAGCAAATAATCATCCGAAATACTCTTGCATGCTGTTTCTTCTATTTTTTACGTCCTTTACCATATAATTCTGAGTGAGAACCAAGTCGGAGCAACTTAATGATTGGTTTAGTCTTGTCTATCCAAATCAAAAGGAAGTCATCAAGAACTTGTAACGTTTCAGATCCTTCTTGAATTGGCTTGTCTGCTTGAGTATCATGATCAGAGGTTTTTAACGTATTCGTCAAAGTTACTCAAATCCAATGTCTCCAATTCTTTTCCTGAGCGGGCTTCTTCTATTGCCGCTTTAGTAACGTCATTAGGAATCTCCTGACCTTTATTTAAATGGTTGATTGCACGAGCAAGTAGCGTCTCTGTAAAATTACTGAAACTCCTGTTCTGTTCTTTTGCCAGTTCCTTGAGATTGCTTACCAATGTTGGATCCCAACGAAAAGACACAGACTGTTTTGTTGTAGCTGCTGTTGTATTCATGATTTTCTCCCTTTTATTGCAAATGTAATACAAAGTATTTAAACATGCAAATATTTAGAGTAAAATCATCCGAAATATTCTTGCATGCGGCTGTCAAGGAGCGTCTGTGTCTCGGCAATGCTCCGCTTCAGCAATGACTTCTGATGCTCAATGGCTTGGACCTTCTCCGCAAATGAATGTTGGAGTGGGAGAGGGGCTTTCGGAACTCTAACCTTCAGGAAGTTCGGTTTAGAAATATTTTTCATACTGCCGCTTGTTCCTGACGAATAACTTCTTATTTGCTTCTTCGCCTCATCTTGAATTAGAGAAAACCAAAGATATATCCCATCAACATTATCTTTAAGCTCCGCCCTCCAAAGTCTGTCAGGTAAATATGTATTAGGAGCCACTTCCCAAACATAAGCACAAGCACCGACATATTCTAAAGTATTCATTCTGCTTATTAAAACATCTCCTACTTTTACTAAATGCTTTGGATTAGGTGTATAGTCCAATGGGAGATTTTTTACTTCATTTGGATTAAAATAATCATAAGTTACAGCTCCTGTTTTAAGAACCTTATTTTCATTTGCCGCATCATTAGCAAGACTTTTCCCACTATTTAGACTTTTAATGAAATAAGAAGCTTCTACTTTATTCTCAATATTAATCATTGAAGAGAACAGCGATTGTGCAAGTGCATCATATTCCTTAATCTGCTGTTGCTTCAAAGAAATGATGTCGGAAAGTTGGTCGAGCTCGGAGACAATCTGATGTTGAGTGGAAAGAGAAGGAATTGGGATGAACTGCTTCTTATACATCTTCAAATCCAAGTTATGTAATCCTGTTGTCTTTGATTGCATAGCTTTGGTTGCTCCTGCAAAGTAATATGACACTAAGCACTTATGAAGGAAATTGGGATCAAGGTTTACTCCTTCATCTATTCTCAGAGCTGAGGTAAAGTTGCTAAAAGAATATTCGCCGTCCAAATTAAAGAGTACAGGTCTGCCTACAGGTTGCTTATCACTGCCACCTGATTTCTCTATTATTATATCGCCTTTTTGAAGTTTCTTCTTATTGAATTGTTTTTCTTCTACTTCTATTATAGCTATGTTATCAGTACGAAGTCGGCAATCTTTGGTGAAGTTTGCATTACGGATAACGCCAACTTCCTTATAAGGAGGCTTTTTGCCAATCCATAATCCGCTTAAAAATGTGCAAACCTCTCCCAACTTCTTATATTCCCACTTACTCTTATCCATTTTCGATTTAGCTTTTTCTTAATAGCGTTTTATCATTCGCTGCGTAGAATTTATATTTTCGCTGCCTTGCAAAAGATATTTTTCTACAAGCTTACAACGTTAATAACGTACTTACGAACCCGCAATAACGTATTTTAAGTACTGTAATCATTATGCTTTTGCCCCACAATTACATCGCCATTACGATGCAGATGTATCGTTATCGTTCTGCGAAAGCATAGCTTTCAGTTTCTCTTGTCCCTCCTGTATCTGCTTCTCAAGGTCGTCGATACGCCCAAGGATAACGTCGGGAGAATCATAATTAACCTTTTCACGCACCACTTCCTTGTATTTATTAAATGTCAGGTCGTAGTCGTTCTGTCTGATTTCATCGGCAGGAACAAGGAAACTTTGGTCGCGTCGGGTGCGCTGCTCCTCGTCTTTAAGGTTGGCAAACCGCCGAATCACATCGGGAATGTCGTTCTCTTCACACGGTGTTCGCTTCTGGTCGAGGGTGTATCCGTCGGCATGCATATCGTAGAACCAAACCTTATCAGTGCCGCCGGCATTGGTTTTGGTAAATACAAGTATGGCCGTGCTCACTCCACTGTATGGCTGGAAGACTCCCGACGGCAAGGAGATGACGGCACACAGGCACTGATGGTCGACGAGCTCCTTGCGTATGGCTATGTGGGCTTTGCTCGTTCCGAAGAGCACTCCGTCGGGGACTATGCTGCCGCAACGGCCGCCGGGCTCCAAAGAGCGAATCATCAAGGAGAGGAAGAGCAGCTCCGTCTTGCCCGTGTTGGTCAGTGAGAGCAAGTCCTTGCTGACAGTCTCCTTGTCGAGAGAGCCGGTAAACGGCGGGTTGGCCATGATGAGCGAGTAGCGGTCGCGGTCCTTGTTGTCGACCGAGAGCGAGTCTATCTTCTCTATCTTAGGGTTGGAAATATTATGCAACAGCAGGTTCATGGCGCCTATTCGGAGCATGGTCTCGTCGTTGTCGTAGCCATGAAACATCTCGCCCTCATATCGCTTGCGCACTTCGGGGCGAAGCAGCTCCCTGCGGTAGTGGCTCGACACATACTGCGCACCGCCCATAAGGAAGCCGGCCGTTCCCATGGCCACGTCGCAGATGGTGTCGGCGGTTGTGGGCTTCATGAGCTCAACAATGAGGTTTATGATATGCCGTGGAGTGCGGAACTGCCCGTTTGTTCCGCTCGAAGCCATCTTTCCGAGAACATACTCATAGACGTCGCCCATGGTGTCGCGGTTGTTCATGTCGATGGTATTGGAAATCATGTCGACAATCTTCTGCAGCTTTCGCGGGTCGGTTAGCAGAAACACGGCATTCTTCATGTACTTGCCGTAGGCCGTTTCCTTGGTGCCGTTTATGTTTTTGATGAAAACAAAGAGGTTGCGGCTGATGGTTTTGTATATGTCGTCGGCATTCTTCTCCTTCAGCACGTGCCAGCGCAGGTCGTTGTAGGGCACTTGCTCGCCAGTTTCAGGATTGGTCCATAAGCCATCAGGAAATACAGGATTACGCACTTTTGTATGAAAGGTGTTTGCCGTCTGCTCCTCCTTTATCTGCTTGTCGTCGAGAAGCTTCATGAAAAGCAGGTATGTCATTTGCTCAACAACAGTCAGCGAGTTAGTGATGCCGGCCGTCCAGAATGCTTCCCACAGCGCGTCAATTTTGTTTTTTATGTCTCCGGTTATCATAGAGTATTCTGTTTCGTCTTAGTTCTTTAGCTTGCAAATTTAACAAAAAATATTCAGACGAGGGATAGAAGTAACAAAAATCAGCCACCACTTGATAAGGAAGCTTCTTCCCGATTAGGAAAAATAATGGGTAAGAAAAAGGTATTACAGAGAAAATACTTTTTGTTTTATGGTTGCGTTATATATGCCAAAGCAAATGGCTATTAGAGATTACGGCGTGAGAATGAATGGCAAAAATACCGCAAAACTCTTCCCATCGTTGCTAATTTGAATATCTTTTTCCATCAGCTTATATTGCTGACGTAGGTTTTCAAGCCCTATGCCGCTATGGTGTATTTGTGGTCGAAGCTGAATGTTGTTTGCCACTGTTACACCATTAGGAGCGATAATAATTTTGATTTCGAGTGGAAATTCCTTTGTGTTTATGTTATGCTTTATGGCGTTTTCTACAAGAAGCTGTATGCTTGCAGGTATTACAGGGGCGTTTTTCGGGCAATCTCCATACTCCTTTTTCACCTTAAGCGTACCGTCAAAACGTATTTGCTCAAGATATAGGTAATTGTCCACGAAGAGAAGTTCCTCGCTGAGCTCTACTGTAGGCTTGTCTTGGGTCAGAAGAAGATAGCGGAACACAGACGACATTTTCTTGGCAAAGCGGTTAGTCTTGTTGGGATCCTCGTAAGCAAGGGCA
>CAZUWO010000101.1:0-11292 GCA_964623995.1 uncultured Prevotella sp.
CTGTATAAGATTGATACATGAACCTTGTAATTTGATTACGGCTGTTCCGTAATTCCGTTACGAAAGCCTCGTAATCACGTTACGGCTGTTCCGTAATCATGTTACGAGACTGCCGTAATCCGATTACGGAAGTTCTGTAACAAGATTACGGGTGATGGTGCTCTGAAAGATGGTGCTTTCTGTATGGAATTAATGTTTGGAAAACGGAATACGAACAGTTAAGTTCGCAAATGCAAAGGTAAACAATTTAGGAGCTGAAAGCAAAAATTTAGCCTCCTTTATGGAGTGTTGTCTCGAGTTACCTGAATGGTTTCGGCCAGAAAGTTTTTACTTTTCGGGAGCCTTTCCGTATAGCCTTTCCACGTCGGACTCAATGTTTTCGGGCACCAGTCCGCTTATGCTGAGCCCCTTGGCAGCACGGTTTCTTATGTCGGTGCTGCTAATGTTGAGCAGTGGAGCGTTGACTATTTTCACGTTTTTGGGCGTGTTTCCGGCGCTTGTGGTACCGTTCAATCTTGGATATACAGCTATATCGTAGTGGGAGAGTATGAAGTCGGGGCGCGCCCAGCGGTCGAATGCGTCCCAGTTGTCGCCCCCGATGAGCAGTGTAAACTTGCGCTCAGGGTGCCTTTTAGACAGTTCCTGCAGCGTGCGCCACGTATACGACGGCTTGGGCATGCGGAATTCCACGTCGATAGCCTTGAATCGGGGGTATGGTTCCAAGGCCTTGCGTGTTAGCTGTAGTCTCGACTCGTCGTCGAGCAGGTGCTCTCCGGTCTTGAAAGGGTTTTGAGGCGACACCATAAACCACACTTCGTCGAGGCCGCACTGCGTGAGCAGGGCCTCGGCCAGGGCTATATGGCCGTTGTGTATGGGGTTGAACGAGCCGCCGAATATGCCGGTATTCACTTTGACAGGAATTTGCTTACGAGCTGATAGGTTTCCTCCTCGGCCTTGTTAAGGTTGTCGTTGACTATGATATGGTCGAATTTAGGGGCAAAAGTCAGCTCGTATGAAGCCTTGGCCAGCCGGTTGTTGATGGCTTCTTCGGTGTCAGTGGCGCGGCTTTCCAGCCTCCGGCGCAGCTCAGAGAGTGAGGGCGGCTGCACGAAAACGCTGAGTGCGCGGTCGCCATAAGCTTTTTTTATGTTGACTCCGCCCTTTACATCGACGTCGAACACAACGTTTTCGCCTTTGCTTAGCTGTGAGTCCACCTGCGAACGGAGCGTTCCGTAGAACCTGTCCTTATACACTTCCTCGTGCTCAAGAAACTCTCCGGCGTCAATCTTCCTACGGAATTCCTCAGGCGTAATGAAGAAATATTCCACCCCATTGCGCTCTTTGCCGCGTGGAGGGCGGCTTGTGCAGCTTATGGAGAAGGCAAGATTGAGCTCCGGATGCTGTGTCATCAGGAAGTTGACTATGGTGCTCTTGCCGCTCCCGGAGGGTGCACTGAATATGATTAGTTTTCCTTTTTCCATGTGTTTTTTTGTTTGTCGGCAGCTTTGTAGTTGCTTTTTCTGAGTCGTAAAGCAACGGTTCAGGTGGCTTAAGGCAATGCTTTTGGCCACCTGAAGTATTGGTTTGCGGCTTAGAGTGCGTTGAGAACCTGCTCTTTTATCTGCTCCAGATCGTCCTTCATCTTTACCACTATGTTCTGCATCTCAGCCTGATTGCTCTTCGAACCTGTGGTATTGATTTCCCGTCCCATTTCTTGGGCTATGAAACCAAGCTTCTTTCCTACCGGCCTGTTTTCGTTCATGGTTTCACGGAAATATTTAAGGTGGTTGGCAAGGCGCTGCTTCTCCTCGCTTATGTCGAGCTTTTCGATGTAGTAAATCAGTTCCTGCTCAAGCCGGTTCTTGTCGTAGTCCACCTCGGGTATTTGCTCAAGGCCTTTCACTATTGCCTCTTTTATCTTAGGAACGCGGCTCTTCTCGTAAGGCTCAAGACTGTGAAGCAGCCGCTCTATGTTGTCTACCTTTTCGCTGAACTTCTTTTGCAGGGCTGCTCCCTCTTGCTTTCTGAAGGCTTTTAGCCCCTCTATGGCCTGGTCGATGGCTTGCTTTGCCACAGCCCATTCTTCGTCACTGAGCACCTCTGTCTCTGTTTTCGTCAGCACGTCGGGCATGCGCAGCAGCGTGGCAAACCAGTCGTTGGGCACCGGAATGCCTGTTTGCGCCGATATGTCTTTTATCTGTTGGTAGTAGCTCTCAACGAGTTTGCCGTTTATTGGTGTCGGGTCAACGCCCGCATCCTTTTCTATCCAGATGGCGAAGTCCACCTTTCCCCTTTCCAATTCCTTGATAATCTCGCGCCTTATCTCCATTTCCTTCTCGCGATAGAGTGGGGCAATGCGCGTTGAGAGGTCGAGAGCCTTTGAGTTTAGCGACTTTATCTCAACGTTGATTTTCTTGTCTTCAAAGGTGGCGGTGGCTTTTCCGTAGCCTGTCATGGATTGTATCATAGTCCTGTATTAATTAAATTTAGTGGCAAAGATACAAATATTTATGAAAACAGAGGCTACATATGGCGTAAAATATTGCGTCGTATGGTGGTAGTAGCAGTGTGTTTGCTGATTTGTATGGCCTGCATGGGGCCTTGGCGGCACTTTTCCGTACAGCTGTGGGCATGCTTCCACGTTATGGTATAAGTGGTGGCGCAGACTTGTGTAGGTGCAATGAGTGGCTCGTTATGAGTTAAAATATCGCAAAAGTACTGATATTGCTGGGAAAATGAGTATTTTTGCAAACTGATTGGAAACAAAGTTCAGACAAATGTCTTGCATACTTAACATAGAAACCAGCACCGATGTGTGCTCGGTAGCCGTCAGTCAGGACGGCGGATGCATTTTTTCAAAGGAAGATCACGGCACCCATAACCACAGTGTTAAGCTTGGCGTGTTTGTCGATGAGGCCCTATCGTTTGTCGATAACCATGCCATTCCGCTCGATGCGGTGGCAGTTAGCGGCGGCCCGGGTAGCTATACGGGGCTCCGTATAGGCACCAGCATGGCCAAAGGCATATGCTACGGCCGTGGCATAAAGCTGATAGCCGTGCCCACACTCGAAACTCTCTGTGTGCCTGTGCTGCTCCATCATGAGGAGATAGAGAATGATGCTCTGCTCTGCCCTATGATAGACGCACGCCGGATGGAAGTCTACGCTCAGGTGTTCGACCGCAGTCTGCGCCCCGTACGTGATATTCATGCCGACGTAGTTACTGCTGACACCTACCGGAACCTGCTCGACGGGCACGTGATTTACTTCTTCGGCAATGGCGCAGCCAAATGTATGGACACCATAAACCACCCTAACGCGCGGCTGATAAAGGACATAGAGCCGCTGGCGCGCAACATGTTCCCACTCGCAGAAAAGCGAATTGCCGAGGAGAAATTTGAGGATGTGGCCTATTTTGTGCCCTTCTATCTAAAGGATTTTGTAGCTCACAAACCCAAGAAATTACTCTGAAAGAACGAAAATGGATATAAAAGGACTTGACTATAACACTCAGCGCGAGAAGCTGATACTGCCCGAATATGGACGGGAAATACAGAATATGGTGGACTATTGCAAGACTTTGCCCACCAAAGAGCAGCGGCAACACTGCGCTGAGTCGATAATATCAATCATGGAGCGGATGAAACCGGGAGCTATTGGCACCAATGACAATGGCCGTAAGCTGTGGGATCATCTGGCTGTAATGGCCGACTTCGACCTCGATATTGATTGGCCCTACGATGTTTCGGAGGCTAAGAAGATGAGCGAAAAGCCACAACCTATACCATATCCTACCGAAAACATACCGGTAATGCACTATGGCAAGATGGTGTTTGAGCTCTTCGACAAGCTGAAGACAATGCCGGCAGGCCCTGAACGCGATGAGTTGACCCGACTGACGGCCAACCAAATGAAGCGCGACCTGATGGTTTGGAGCCACGGTTCGAGCGATGACGAGAAGGTGGCAAGCGACCTTGCCAAGTTCACAGACGGTAAAATACAACTCGATTTGAACTCATTCCTGTTCGAAAAGATTAACGTCAGGGATATGCGTCCACAGCAACAGCAGAAGAAAAGAAAGAAAAGATAACCTTCATCCCTAAAGTCATGCAATCATTTATCATAGAAGGCGGCCACAGGCTGCATGGCGAAATTGAGCCTCAAGGGGCAAAAAACGAAGCTCTGGAGGTTATTTGCGCAACGCTACTCACGAGCGATGAGGTGGTGATAAAGAATGTTCCCGACATTCTTGACGTTCAGAATCTCATACGTTTGCTTGTTGAAATAGGCGTAAAAGTGAAGCTCTTGGCCGATCATGTCTATTCATTCAAGGCCGATACAATAAATCTTGATTATCTGGAGAGTGACGATTTCATAAGCAAATGCTCTTCGCTGCGTGGCTCTGTGCTTATGATTGGTCCGCTGCTTGGCCGCTTTGGCAAGGCCGTTGTGGCCCGTCCAGGTGGCGACAAGATAGGACGCCGCCGCCTTGATACCCATTTCCTCGGCTTCAAGATGCTCGGAGCCAAGTTTACAAAGCCCGATGACCGCAACGTTTGTGAGATTTCGGCGCGCCGATTGCGTGGCACTTACATGCTCCTCGATGAGGCTTCGGTTACAGGAACGGCCAATATAATAATGTCGGCAGTACTTGCCAAGGGCACCACTACAATATATAACGCGGCTTGTGAGCCCTATATCCAGCAGCTATGTCATCTGCTCAACAGAATGGGAGCCAACATATCGGGCATCTCAAGTAATCTTATCACAATCGTAGGAGTTAACTCCCTGCACGGCGCAAGCCATGAAGTACTTCCCGATATGATAGAAGTAGGTTCCTTTATCGGTATGGCCGCGATGGTAGGTGATGGAGTTAGGATTAAGAATGTGTCGGTTTCAAATCTCGGACTGATACCTGACGCATTCCGGAAGCTTGGAATCAAAGTCAAAGTAGACGGTGATGACCTCGTCGTTCCACAAATGAGCCATTACGAAATTGACTCTTTTCTTGATGGAACCATAATGACGTTGGCCGATGCACCATGGCCTGGACTCACGCCAGACCTCATAAGTGTGTTGCTTGTGGTAGCTACGCAGGCTCGGGGCAGCGTACTCTTCCATCAAAAGATGTTCGAGAGCAGGCTGTTCTTTGTGGATAAGCTTATTGCTATGGGTGCTCAGGTGATACTTTGTGACCCCCATCGTGCCGTGGTAGTAGGGCATGATCACAAGCGTAGGTTAAAGGCGGGCCGCATGACAAGCCCTGACATTCGCGCCGGAATAGCCATGTTGATTGCCGCTATGAGTGCTAATGGCATCAGCCGTATAGATAATATAGCCCAAATAGACCGAGGTTACGAGGACATTGAGAACAGGCTTAACCGTCTTGGGGCTAAGATTACGAGGGTAGAGAGCTGATGTTGAGGCTTGATGACTTGTATAAGATTGGTCGATTGGGCAAGCCCCATGGCGTGAAAGGAGAACTGCTGTTTCTGTTTTCTGATGATGTGTTCGACACGACCGATGCCGATTTTCTCTTTGTAGTGATAGATGGACTGCCCGTTCCTTTCCAGATAGAGGAATACAGGTTCCGTTCTGACGATTTGGCCATTATCAAATTTGATGGTATCAGCACCGGAGAGGCGGCCAGAGAGTTGACAGGTTGCGACGTGATGTTTCTGCGAAGCGAAGCTGACAAGGGAGAAGGACAATTGAGTTGGGCCGCCATTATGGACTTCAACGTTATAGATGAGTCCACCGGCAAGACGATAGGACTACTGCGTTCTGTTGACGATTCTACAGAGAATCTGCTCTTCAGCGTGGAGACTAAGGCAGGAAAAGAAGTTCTGGTGCCTGCCCCAGAAGAACTGATAAAGGATATTGATACCACGGAAAAGACCATAACGATGGCCATTCCTGATGGTTTGCTTGATTTATGAAGAAACAAATTTGTATTCTTGGCAGCACTGGCAGCATTGGAACTCAGGCTCTTGAGGTGATAGCTGAACATGAAGATACGATGGAGGCATATTGCCTTACGGCCAACAACAGCTATGAGAAGCTGGCTCAACAGGCCAAACGGTTTCATCCTGCAGCAGTGGTGATAGCTAACGAAGCCCACTACGGCGAGCTGAAAGCACTACTTTCTGACGAGCCTGACATAAAGGTCTATGCCGGAAGAAAGGCATTATGCGAGATCGTGGAGGCAGGACCAATCGACATGGTGCTTGCTGCCATGGTGGGATTCTCGGGCCTTGAGCCTACGATACGTGCCATTCGAGCCCGAAAAACCATCTGTTTGGCCAATAAGGAGACGCTTGTTGTGGCCGGCGAACTTATACTAAAGCTTGTACAAGAGTATCATGTGGGCTTGCTGCCTGTGGACAGTGAGCACTCGGCTATATTCCAAAGTCTTGTTGGAGAAGATGGAAATGAGGTGGAAAAGATACTTCTTACCTGCTCGGGAGGGCCATTCAGGCTCTACAGTAAAGACCAGTTGAGGAACGTAACAGCATCAGATGCGCTCAAGCATCCTACGTGGCACATGGGCGCTAAGATAACTATCGATTCAGCATCGCTCATGAACAAGGGGTTTGAGGTGATGGAAGCGAAATGGCTTTTTGGTGTTCCTGCTGATAAAATACAGGTTCTCATTCATCCACAGAGCATTGTTCACAGTGCGGTAGAGTTTGCCGATGGTGCCGTTAAGGCGCAATTGGGCGTTCCTGACATGCGTTTGCCAATCCAGTATGCTTTTACCTTCCCCAAAAGGTTGAGCCTAAGCGGTGAGAAACTGAACCTTTACGGCCGTAAACTGGAGTTTTTTGAGCCTGATACCGACAAATTCCCATGCCTAAGGCTAGCCTACGAAGCCATAAAGCGTGGAGGAAACATGCCTTGTATACTGAATGCGGCCAACGAAGTGGCAAATCTCGCATTCAGAAAGGGGCAATGTTCTTTCCTGGGTATGGCCGATATAATAGCTGAAACCATGGAAAGGGTCAGCTTTGCTACTGACATCAGCTACGACGATTATATGGCCACCGATGCTGAAGCACGCCGAGTGGCCACTGAAATACTTGAGAGAATTAAGAATTAACAGATGAAGAATGATAATATAAGCCTAATTTCAGAGTACAATATTCGTCATTCTGCATTCATAATCCAACATTAAATTAAATGGAAGTTATACTCATCAAGGCCTTGCAGCTCATGCTGTCGCTTTCAATCCTTGTGCTTTTACACGAGGGAGGCCACATGTTCTTTGCAAGACTCTTCGGAATCAGGGTTGAAAAGTTCTATCTCTTTTTCGATCCTTGGTTCCATTTGTTCGAATGGAAGCCTAAACACAGTCATACTACCTACGGTATTGGCTGGCTGCCTTTAGGCGGTTACTGCAAGATTGCAGGCATGATAGACGAGAGTATGGACAAAGAGCAAATGAAACAGCCACCTAAGCCGTGGGAGTTCCGTACCAAACCGGCTTGGCAAAGGCTGCTTGTGATGATTGGTGGCGTACTTGTCAATTTCCTCTTGGCTCTATTTATCTACTCGATGATTGAATTCCATTGGGGCGAAGATTATATTCCGGCTGAGAGAATGACCATGGGGTACCAGTTCAATGATGAGGCAAAGAAGCTCGGTTTCCGTGATGGGGACATCATTGTCGGTACAAACATAAAGCCACTCAAGTCGTTTTACTCCGACGCAGGTGATTTTTACCGCACCATTTCCAATGCAACACGCATCGACGTGATACGTAACGGCAAGAAAATAGCCATTAAATCGAACGGCGATCTCAACCTGCTGGACATGATAAAGGATACGCCACGCTTCCTGATGCCTATAATTCCGGCCGATGTTGACAGTGTTATGGCGGGCACACCGGCAGCAAAAGTGGGAATGAAAGAGGGAGCGCGACTTACGGCTATGAACGGTAAGCCAATCAACTCATGGTACGACTTTGACAACATAAAGGGTGTACAGGACGACATTATGGCTGCAGCCAAGACTCATTCTGATAGTCTTAAGGCCCGCACAGTAACGGTTTCGTTCCGTCAAAAGGGTTCTGACAGCATTATTACTGCACGTATGGTGCTCACACCTGACATGATGCTTGGCATCGGGCGTAGCACTCCGCTCGACTATTACAAGGAAGTTCACCAGAGTTATGGCTTCTTTGAGAGCTTCCCGGCGGGTATAAAGTATGGCTGGAATGTATTGAAGGGCTATGTGAGTGATATGAAATATGTGGCCACAGCAGATGGAGCGAAGTCTCTTGGCGGCTTTGGAGCACTTGGAAGCTTATTCCCCTCGGTGTGGAACTGGTATCTTTTCTGGAAGATGACGGCCTTTCTGAGCATCATTCTTGCCTTTATGAACATACTTCCCATACCAGCCCTTGACGGCGGACATGTGCTTTTCCTCCTCTATGAGATGATAACGGGGCGCAAACCCAGTGATCGCTTTATGGAAATAGCCGAATATATTGGCATATCAGTGCTGCTATTGCTGCTTGTTGTGGCCAACTTGAACGACATACTCAGGGCTTTGGGCCTGATGTAGAATGCTTACCAATCTCCTCGTCGAGTAATTTCAGAAAGGCGAGGGGATTGATTTTCCATCCGTTTGCATCAACATATTTAAGATAAGTTACCACTTCAGGATACTGACCGAATTCGTTCATGAGCCTGGAGCGGTCCTTTTCTTTCAGCTTTGTATTGGGTTTGTAGAGCCCTTTGGCCCTTTCCATGTCGTGGGTCTTATAAAGTATGCGGTAGCCGAACCATGGATCATAAGCCAGATATGCACTAACGTTTTTCCCTTCAAACAGCTTTAGCACGAGGGAAGGATAGGAGGGCGATGTCCGCGGATTGTCTTTATAGTCAATATTCACCATTATTGGCACCATGGTGTACTTCTCTTCCGTTTTCTCTGCATAGCTCCAAACCACACTATCCACGTCAGAGTTGCGTATTTTAGTGGCCTTTTTAAGTGAGAAAATATTGTTGGTGGTGCTCAGAAACAGTATGCTGTCGAGATAGTTGCCCAGATTGCGGCAGTAGTAATTGCCCACGGTGCCGTCTTTTAGAAACACTTTTACGGCCGTGGAGCCGCCATTGTCAGGTTCTTTTGCTACCGAAGCGTGAACTGAAATTAATGTTATTAAGCAGGCAAGGACAACGTTTCTTATCATTATATATGAATTATATTTTAGGCAAAGTTAAGCATATAGTTTTTATTGACAATGCTTTTATTGGATATTTTGATTATCTTTGCACCGTAAACATAGCGTAGAAATGAAGATAAAAGCCTTTGTCAAATTGATAAGACCTAAGCAGTGGATAAAGAATTTATTTGTGTTCGTCCCCCTGTTTTTTGGTGGTGAGCTGTTCAATGGGCAGGCTCTCGTTGCTGCTATGCTCACTTTCGTGGCCTTTTCGTTTGTTGCCTCATCCATATATTGCCTCAACGACATCGTGGATGTTGATGCCGACCGCCGCCATCCGGTGAAATGCCATCGTGCTATTGCCTCAGGCGAGGTTAGTATAGGGCAAGGCTACGTGCTGATGGTGATGTGCGTGGCGCTGGGATTGGCCATTTCACTGCTTGTTCCGGCCAAAGGGCTGGCCACTATGGGCATTCTCCTGTTCTATTGGCTGTTAAACGTGGCTTACTGTCTTAAGCTAAAGCAGTATGCTATTATAGATGTGTGCATCGTAGCCTTTGGCTTTGTGCTCAGAATACTAAGCGGTGGCGTGGCCACAGATATAGTATTGAGCAGGTGGATTGTGCTTATGACGTTCCTTCTCACCCTTTTCATGAGCTTTGCAAAGCGCCGCGACGACGTGGTACGTATGGAAGCAACCGGTGAAGCACCGCGAAAGAACACCATTCGCTACAATCTCACGTTCATAAATCAGGCCATTACCATTACGGCTTCGGTAACTCTGGTGTGCTATATCATGTATACGGTGAGTCCGGAAATCATAGCCCGGTTCCACACGGAGTATCTTTATCTAACCTCTGTGCTTGTGCTCGTGGGACTGTTGCGCTATATTCAGATTGCCGTGGTTGACAAAAAGAGTGGCGACCCCACCAAAATAGTGTTGCACGACCGCTTCACCCAGCTCGTTATACTGGCTTGGGGGCTCAGCTTTCTCCTTATTATATATGTGTTTTAGTGTGGGTAATGGCAGTAATTTAAAATAGTTTCAGACTATGACCGTTTATGCTTTCGACTTTGACGGAACAATAACCAAGCGCGACACCCTTATAGAATTCATACGCTTTGCCTGCGGAACAAGGCGCATGATTATAGGTTTCATGCTTTATTCGCCCCTGATTGTACTGATGAAGTTCAAGCTTTTTCCCAACTGGAGGGCTAAGCAGCTGCTGTTCAGCCATTTCTTCAAGGGCATGACGGAACAGCGATTCAATGAACTTTGCGCCGATTTTGCCCGTCAAGAGCACAATATTCTGAGGCCGAAGGTTATAGAACTGATGCATAAAATCATTGATTCCGGTGGCAAGGTAGTGGTTATAAGCGCAAGCATGGAGAACTGGGTGCGCCCGTTTTTTACTGATTTTGGCGACTCGGTTACGGTTTCAGGCACAAAGATAGATGTGAGGTCAGGCATAGTTACAGGCAATTTCCTCACTATGAACTGCTATGGCGAGGAGAAAGTGAAGCGCATCAAGGCCCTGTTTCCCAACCGACGGTTCTATAAACTTGTAGCTTTCGGCGACAGCGCTGGCGATAAGGCGCTGTTCCGTTATGCCGATTCGGCCTTCCTTATGGTGGGAGGACGCTGGCATAAGTTCAAAGGTGATGACGATCTTGTTGACTTGCCCGACCATTCTGGCCTCCCCGGCGAGATAATAAGGTTTGGTATAGTGGGCGTTACTGCCACTGCCATACAGTATGGGGTGTACATTTTGTTGCTGTTATGGCTTTCGCCGCGGCTGGCTAACACTGCAGGCTACTTGATAAGTTTTGCCTTTAACTTTGTGGCATCAACCAAATTTACGTTCCATGTTAAGGCAAATGCGCGCCATGGAGCCGGTTTCGCGCTCTCGCATCTTATAAACTACCTGCTGCAAACGCTCTTTCTGTCGCTCTTCTTGTGGCTTGGAATGGAGAAGCACATTGCCTTGCTGCCCGTGTTCTGCATCTGCGTGCCGGTGAATTTTGTGCTTGTAAGATTCTTTCTTACCAAGAAATGAGCTGTAATCGGTAGCTTAAAAGCTTTGAAGTCAACCGTTTAGATGCTTAATATGTATAAGTGCTTTT
>CAZUWO010000102.1:0-11244 GCA_964623995.1 uncultured Prevotella sp.
ATACCCTTTGCGGCAAAGCAGCTTCAGGCCACGACGGTAAGCGTATACACCAACCTGCAACCCATCATAGCATCGTTTGTTGCCATATATGTGGGGCAGGATGTGTTCACGTGGGACAAGCCCGTGGCACTCGTTCTGGTGCTACTCAGTGCTTGGATTGTTACCCGAAAGCAATAAATTCCTTCTATATTCCGTGGGGGATTGGCTGCCATTTGGCGGTCAGTCCCCCTATTCTTTTTATGGCTTTTCGGCCCGGAACAACCAGTATCGGCTGTGTATATCAATTGTTGCGCTAATGGTCCTCAATTGTTGCGCTAATGGTCTTCAATTGTTGCCCGAACGGTTATCAATTGATAGCCGCTTGCCTAAATGGTGATTTCGGGCTGTAGTGGCAGTAAAACAATAAGGCCACCGCTGTTCCTCGGAGGAATGGCGGTGGCCTTAGCTTGTGCTTATTATGCCTTGGCTTATCTGGCTATCTTGAAGTTTCGGGTGGTGCCGTCGGCGTAACTAACGTTCACTACGTAAACGCTGTCGGTCAGATTGCTGTCAGCCAGCTGCGCAATGGTGCGGCCATTGCAGTGGCCACCGGCAACTTTCATGCCCGAAAGGGTGAATATTTCGTAGCTCTTTGCCTCACTGTTGCCGGCCGTAGCTTGCTCTATGCCCGTTGTTCCGTTAGTAATCGCCACGTTGAGCAAGCGGGTCATGCTGTGGTTGTCGGCATCAGTAACAGTCAGCTTTACCTCGTTTATGGAGTTGTCCTTGCCTGCCGTAACCTCCAATATGCTGTCTTGCTGCAGCGATAGCGTAAGATTCTGGCCGCTGTAGTCGTAAGTGTACTTGGGCGAATTGGTGAATCCGGCGAAGATAGCTTTAAGATTGACCTTTACTTTCTCACCTTGGCTCAGCAGTCTGTGCTCTTCGGCCATGAAGTTGAGGTAGTCCTCAAGCTCGGTATAGCCGTCGCGGTTGGTGTCAGCATTGTTATTGGCCGTGTTTTGGTCGGTTCCTGCAATCTGTTCCCACCAGTTCGGAATGCCGTCCTGGTCGGTGTCGAAGTCGGCGCCACGGCTTTCTTCCGGAAATACCTCCCATCCGCCGGCATCTTCTTCATTGTCTATCTCGCCCTTGATGCCCGACAGGCTGCCCACATAGGTGTAACTGCGGTCGCGTGTTTCACGTATCATGCGCTGGTCGTGGTCGTCGAAGACCGGCTGATTGGCTCCAACGTCAGACAATACCTTCTTATAGGCCAGCACTGGGTCGTCTATCGTGGCCTCGGAGGGGAAGTATGGCTCGGTGCCCCAGTAAGTCCAGTCCACCTTTTGGTTGCTACTGATTTGCACTGCCTTCATGTCGGCCTTGTCTAGGTCGAGGGTTCCGTTGAGCCTGTCGCGTATATTGTTCTTTACATAGGCACTTTGTGTGCCCTTGCCTGTGCCTTCCAGCTGTAAGGTAAAGAGGCAATGGTTGCTCACTGCCGGTCCTTCCTTGTAGTAATTGCCTACGAAGTTCACCTCGTGGGCGCCGCCATCGGTGGTGCGTCCGTGCCAGTTGTATACCACATTATTAAATATGTCGAGTCTGCCGGAATAGTAACCGTCGCCGTCAAGTCCTCCTCCCATAGACCAGTTGCGCCCATTGCAGTGCACGAGAAGGTTGTGATGGAACGATCCTATGTCGCCACCAATGGTTGCTGCGAATCCATGGTTCTTGCCGTCGCTATAGTTCTTGTGGTGGGCAATGCCCAAAGCCTCGGCAATCATGCTCTTTTGGAACGTGATACTGTGGGCTCCGCGGCTCGAAAAGGTCTCATCGGTGCCCCAGGCTGCCGTGGTGTGGTCTACGATACAGTTGTAAGCGCCCGTTACACCCATGGCGTTGCCGGTCTGTTCGCTCGTTCCGAGGCCGCGATGGGCACGGAGGAAGCGAACGATGTTGTCGTTGCCGAAGTTCACGTTGGAATGTTTCAGGCAGATACCTTTGCCCGGTGCCGTCTGGGCGGCTATGGTAACGTTGCCTTTTGTAAACACGCTCCCGAAGTCCATTACTATAAGTCCCGATACGTCAAATACAATAGTGTGGGGTTCTGTCACGTCTACGAGACCGTAGAGCAGTGATCCCGGCGTGTGATCGTTCTTCAAGTTGGTTACGTGATATACGCTTCCGCCACGTCCTCCCTTTGCGAACCGGCCGTAACCCTCGGCTCCCGGGAAGGCGAGATGGCGTGGTTGGAAGCTCCAAGTGGCGGCATCGTATTCTGTTCCCTCGGCATCGACTTCGCGCACTTGCCAGTAGTAGGTGTCCATTGAGTAGAGTCCGCTAACGGTGTAGGCTGTATCAGTGAGCAGTCCCTTGTCTTCCATGGCGTCTTTCGACTTTCCGAAGAACAGATGGTGCTTCTTTGCCTTGCCCGCAGGGCTCCATCTGAGCGTAACAGTGCCACCATCGCAGTTGGCATGATAGTCATAGTCGGCGGGGTAGGGGTTCAAGGCCATGGTTGAAGGGTTGCCCTCGTCGAACACTATTGCGTTGATAAACACCGTGGAGGTCTGATACGGGCTCTTGCTTGTGTAGTCGGCGTTGGCGTCGGGAACGCTTCTGTAGGCCACTACCACTGGTTTGCCCTCCTCGGCATTGAACGATATGTAGCTTGTAGCGGCATCAGAAGCCTTCTCTTTGTTCATGGTTTGCTGCACTCCGCTTAGCACTTGCTGTCCGTTGACGTATACATCAATGGCCGGACCCTGATAACTGGTAGGGTTGTTATGGTAGGCCAGCAGGGTGTGACGTCCGGCAGTGAGCCCCGTTATGGTAAATTGTATTTCGCCGACGGGGCCTTGCAGCTTGGGCGTATTGCCGTCATCGTCGAGGGCTAACACCTCAATGCCATCGCCTATGAGCTTGTCTTTCGACTGGGTTATGTTCTTATTCCATCCGCAACCAAGCGTCTGGCCACCAGAGTTGGGGCCGTTTTCGACCACGATTTTAATTCCGTCGACGGTCATTGAGTCCTTGACGCAGTTCTTGGGAAAGCCATCGTGGGTGGTGGTAGCACTAACCCAAGGCGTGAATCCGTCAGCTGTGACCTGAGCTGCTTGCCTGCCGAAGAAGTTGAAATCAATCTTTTGAGCCTGCGCTGAAACAGCCATGGCAAGCAAAGATACAAGTAGTAATTTTTTGTTCATTATGTTTTAGTTAGATAATATTGTTGTTTTCTCTTTGCAAAGTTACCCGTTACTATTTATAAAAAGGTGGATTTTTCATTATATTAGGTGTACAAAAACTTTGAAAAGATTATTTTTGTGAATTATGGAAATATTTGTAACTTTGCCACATAATACTTTGAAACCTATATGAGAAGCCTGGTATTGTCTGTCATTCTTTTAGTTTGCACGGTTTGTTTTGGACAGTCTGAGTGCCACATAGAGCATTTCGGGCAGCTGAATGATAAGGCAAGCCGTCTTACCCGCATACTTCAGGACAGGCAAGGCTATATATGGCTGGCCACGTCTAATGGGCTAATACGCTTTGATGGTTATGACTTTATAACCTTCAAGCCGTCTCTTAACATTCCGGAACTGTCGTCAGACAACATTGAATCGGCCTATATGACCGTAACAGGTGACGTATGGTGTAAGTCGGGAAAGCGTGCTTTGCTCTTTAATTGCCACACTTGCACATTCACAGATGCCCTGAGCAAGATAGAGAAAACACTGAAGCGCAAGTTTGAAGTGCACAAAGTGAGGACCACTCCCGACGGAAACGCATGGATTACCACCGAAGACGGCATGCTGCTACGGGCTAATGCCGGCGGCACAGAGGTGGTAGAAGGTGCCAGGGTTGACGATGATTTCGAGATAGGGATGGACTATCGCGGTCGGGTATGGCTGCTTACGAGCGACAATGCCACTATATTTGGAAAGCAAACAAGCCGTATCAGTCATAGTTTCAGGCATCTTGTTACTGCTGATGGGGTTACTTGGCTCGTTGACAGCAAAGGTCGCGTGTACCGGTTGGAGCAGAACGGAAAGCTGACAGAGCTTAAGGACCCGCGCATATCAGGCAAAGTGGACGAGCTTAATGCCGAAGGGGCACTGCTTATAGTTGATATTGCTGAGAAAATATACCTCATCAATTCGCGCACGGGGCAGGTAATAGATATTGGTATTACCGGAAAAAGAAAATTCTCCTATCACGACAACGACGGCAATCTGTGGATGCAGACCTCAGAAGGTACCCTGATGAGAGTGGTACCACAGACCCACATAACCCAGAAAATTATAGGACTGGCGGGTCTTGTAAAGAAGATGACGCAAGACAAACAGGGCAATTTGTGGGCTTTGACAGATGAAGGACAGCTCTATTTCATTCCGACAGGAGGGCTTATGGCCCACCTTTATCCTACGGTAGGCGATGATTTGTCGAAAGGTAAGATGTTTCTGACCGACAGACAAGGTGGAATTTGGCTTTGGAATGCAACCGGATTGAGCCGGCTATGGATAAGTCAGCGTAACTATCAGGTGTTTGATCTCGGCTTTGAAGCTAAGGTTAGAGCCCTGTATGTTGACAAAAAGAAGAACCGTTATTGGATATCTACTCAGGAAGAAAACACGATAACGCTCTATGATAGCAACAACAGAAGGCTTGGATACTTAGGTATGGACGGCCGGTTGCACGACACCTACACCACACTTCAATTTCCTGTGTACTGTATTAAAGAAGATGTGAAGGGCAATATATGGCTTGGCACAAAGCATGGGGGGCTGTATCGGCTGCGCGAGAATGCTGAAGGAAGCTTTGACGTGGACCATTTCGTGCCCGATTTCAAGGATCCTTACAGTCTGAATAGCGACGGAATATACTGCATGGCCAATGATAAGAAGGGCCGGTTGTGGATAGGAACCTATCAGGGAGGACTGAACTGTGTGGTTGATCCTGCAGCCCAGAAGCCGCGGTTCCTTAACTGTGGCAATGGGCTTAAAGGATATTCTGACAGCTATGACAAGTTTGTTATATGCCTTATAGTAACAAAGGACAACCGCATAGTGGCCGGATTGCGTAACGGACTGGTTACAGCTGATGCCAATCAGGCTAATTTGAAGCGGATGAAGTTCAACATCTTCATGCGAAAGGACAGCAACGGTGACGGACTAAGTGCAAACAACATAACCTCTTTGGCTGAAATGCGTGACGGTTCCATATTTATCGGAACCGAAAACGGCGGCCTCAATTTGGTTAAAGCAGAGTCGTTGCGCTCAGATAATCCTACTTTCGTGCATCTGAACCAGCAGAACAACTCAGTGTCGGACATTGTAAGGTCGGTGTTTATTGCCGGTTCGCAAGTGTGGATTGCAGGCATGTCGCAACTGCAAAAGCTGACTCCGCAGGACAAAGGCGACCGTATGTTGTGTAACATATACTTGCACAACGAGGACATAGCTTTTACAGAGGCGTTGCCTATCAAGCTTCCTGATGGCCGATGGATGTTTGGTACGTCGACAGGATGCATAGTTACAGACCTGAAATGGACCGAAGACGCTTCGGCTTCTGTCCCTATCATGTTTACAAGTTTCAACATTGGCAATACTACTACAGAGTATGCGTTTGTCAATGGTGATACTCTTATGCTCCAACCTACGCAACGCCATCTTACAATCAGTTTCTCATCGCTCAACTATGACAATTCTTCCGAGGTGAGCTATGCCTATAAAATGGACGACGGCAATTGGGTATTCCTCGGCAAAAGTCATTCTGTTACATTCGATAAGTTGGGCCATGGCACCTTTAAACTTACTGTTTGTTCTACCGATGGCAATGGCATGTGGCGCAAGAACTATAAGACTCTGGTCATAATAGCTAAGCCTACAATTTGGGAAACGCCATGGGGAGTAATCATTATATTACTTATTGTGGGCTTGTTGGGGTATGCTGGCATGAAGTTATGGGCTTATATAAAGAGCATGCGCAGCCGTACGGCCGAGGCAAGCAATAACCTTAGGAAGTTTGTGGAAAGTCAAAGCCAGAAAGAAGAAATAAGAAAAGAGCACCACGAACTGATAAAGAAGACCAACAGCAAGGCTCTGGACGATGACTTTATGAAGGCTTTGAGGGAGTATATAGACACAAACATGAGCAACAGTGAGCTGAATCTGGACTCTATGGCCGATGCCATGAGCATGAGTGTTTCGGCATTGCGACGCCGCACTAAGGCCATATTGGGTGTCTCTCCCAACGACTTGCTGCGCCAGTCAAGGATAGCTAAGGCCTGTGAATTACTGAAAGACACCAAGACTCCCGTTGCTAACGTGGCCTATACCTGTGGATTCTCTGATCCGAAATATTTCAGTAGGATATTCAAAACCGTAATGGGCATGACGCCATCTGAATATCAGGCCGAGACAATGGGGCAAAAAAAGGACGAGCTACAAAAGCCCGCCCCTCATGAATAGTGCAATTCTTGATTACCTTACATTAATTTATAAACCTCAAAATACGTTATCTTTGTTGATGCAAAATTACCGTTTTGGCCTATAAAACAGGTGGACAAAAACGCAATATTGGTGTAAAAATACAACCTATGTATAGATAATTCGCCCTTTTTGGATTTTAAGGAACATATTATGGTGAAAATTACAGTTGTTACAATAACATATAATGCGGCATCGGTTCTGTCACCCACGCTCAAGTCTGTGGCAGAACAGTCTTACAACAACATTGAACATTGGATTATAGATGGTGCTTCTTCTGACTCGACTATGGAAATAGCGCACCGCTATGCTGATGAAAACGGTGGACGATATGATATAAAACTGCTAAGCGAACCGGATGATGGACTTTATTATGCCATGAATAAAGGACTGCAAAGGGCAACGGGCGACTACATTGTATTTATGAATGCTGGCGACAGGTTTGCAGCTTCCGACACCTTGGAGCGTGTGGCTAAGGCCGTGGAAGAATGCCAAATAACTCCTGCTGTGGTCTATGGAGACACTGATATTGTTGATTCTGATGGCCGTTTTTTATGCCATCGTCATCTCTCTGCACCTAAAAAACTGACTTGGCGCTCTTTTATTCGTGGCATGTTGGTATGCCATCAGGCATTTTATGCACTTACAGGTATAGCCCGTAACATTCCTTACGACACACAGTTCCGCCACTCAGCCGATGTAGACTGGTGTATACGGGTGATGCGTGAGGGCAAAAAACGGGGATTGCCAAACTGCAATGTGGGTGCTGTCGTGGCTTTATTCCTGGCCGGAGGCGATTCAGATAAAAATCATGCAACGTCACTTCGTGAGCGCTTTCAGGTTATGTCGCGCCACTATGGCATAGTGCCCACCGCATTGATGCACCTTTATTTTGTCCTCAGAGCAGTATTTAGGAAGATCGGTTAGATTAATCTTGTGTAAGGAATCTTCTGACTTTGTTTATCGGAATGCCAAAGTTGAAGTTGTCGCTGATGGCCAATTTGGCAAAGTTAACAGCCTGAAGGTTGCCTTCTGCATCTATTACCGGACTGCCACTTGAGCCCTGTACGGTGGGGATACTGTATAGAAGCTTGTCGCCATCAGGCACTTGCGTTATCTTTCCACTGGTCATTTGTACCTTGATACCTTGCTTAGTGTTGGCCAATATTGGCCCTGCGTTGTAGCCAATCATGTATAGTTGCTGATCGATGGTGAGCTTTTGAGGCTTCTTTTCGCCGAAAATAGACTTCACTTTTTCAGTTATGGTGCTGTTGTCTTGCTTTCCGTCCACGCTGAACACATAGGCATCGTCGGGAGTCTTGTTGCTATTTAGTCGCAATAGAGCCAGGTCTATGTCTTCATCATCAGACTTTCGTATCACGGTACAAGGGTTTTTGACGAGAAAATCGGCAGTAGAGTTGACATGGTTGCCGTCGTACGCGATGCCAATCTTGCATATAGGCTCCACCTTTATTTGGCTTATTGTAAGCTTGCCTAAGGCTATTTCGTCGCGAATGGCACTGAGAGAGTCGAACTGTTCTGACAGTTCCTCTTGCTGATTCTCAATCTCTTCAATCCTCATTCTGTCGGTATATTCGGCTCCATCCAACCAATATTGACTGTTATTCTTCTCCATCTCAAGGTTGTTGAACTGATTCCGCAGTCCGATAAGTTGGTAATTGTATATCGAAACCATGTAATCAAGGATATTGTTGAGCTGTTTCTTCACCTCGTTGCGGTCTATTTGTGGCTCGATCACGTGGCGATTGGTCATGATAGTACCTTTATCATCGATAAAAAAGCCAGTACCGTAAGCCTGTTGCTGCTCTTCGAGCTCCTGAACTGATGCCTTGAAGTCGTAATTGCCATTCCTGTCGGTGCCACTAAAGTAGATATGGCTACCGTCTGGCAATGTCATCCGATAGTAATATTGATTTAATATGAGCACCACACCGGAGCGACATTCATCGAAAAGCTGTTCCGGTGTCTTGTTGTCAGAGCAACTGCAGAGCGCAATAACTATTGCGGCGAGTATCAACTTTGCGTGTTTCATGGCTTTTTGTTTATGTGGTGACTGACCAAACTGGTTGGTTTGTCGTGTCAGCCACATTGTGTTGATTGTTCTGTTTCTTGTGTTTTATGGTTTATTATAATGGTTTTTATTAATAGTTTGTGTATCATTCTGGGCTTGTTACTGAGCTTGTTACTGTTGGTAAGGCTTATTATTCCTTTACTATCTTTGCGCTGTGATGTTTTCCTGTTATGTCAATAGCGTTTAAAATGAACAGTCCACGCCCCACATTGGGAATGCTTAAGTGCTCCAAATCTTGTCCCTTACCCTTGCCATGGGCCACAAGTTGCCCGTCGGTAGTATATATACAGAATTCCTTTATGGCTGTTTTCTCATTGCTTGTCTTACGTCTTCGTAGTCGTTAGTATTGGTTGTGTCAGGAAAATCCACCACACACGCCTGGTCGCCCACGAGCTTTGCCTTGTAGTTCACAACGCCTTGTTTCCAGTAATTTGTACGTATTCCGTTGCCGGTGAGCCCTGGCGTGGCTGAATTTGTTATGCTTATTGAGTCGCCGCTTGCCGTAACGAACCGTTTGTTTGCACTCACCACCCTGCCGAAAGTCCAGGCTGTGTAGCCAGGTTCCAATCCTTCGCTCTCGCTCCGGCCAAAGAAATTGAAGTCAATGCGTTGTGCTTCAGCATGGAGAAAGGCCAGTACTGAGAGGCAAAGTATTAGAATAGCTCGTTTCATAGTGCTTCTTTAAAGATTGTTTTCGTGTGGCAAAGTTAATAATATGTTTTCCTTTTGAGGTGGAAAAATAATCCAAACAGGTGGATAATCGCTAATTACACACATGAAAAATGTGTAAAAACCGATTCTTCCCCGACTTTTATAACTCTATTATACCTTGTGTTCGAGTATGCAGAAGCCTACGTCCAGATAGTTTTTTATATGATTTCGTTCTTAGTTTGTTTTTATGTAGAGTTGCAATCAAAATGGTTTTGCAAAATTAGCATGTTACTTCAGTTTAGAAGTTCAAAATAGTTCGAATAGTGGTTCAAATAATCCAAGTCGTCATTTTGTGCCATTATTAAGTCAAAAACCAACCCTAAAAAACCATAAACCGCATGCCAACAGCCCCGTAACTCGGAAAAATGTATTAATTTTGCATCAGTTTTAGCATTATGACTTTTATCATATAGAGAACAGATATAAACACTTTAACATAATGGCAAAGAAAGCATTACTGATGATTCTCGATGGTTGGGGAATCGGAAAGCACGACAGGGGCGACGTGATCTATAACACCCCGACACCATATCTTGACTATCTGAACGCCGTTTCGGCCCACTCGCAGCTCATGGCTTGCGGAGAGGACGTCGGCCTACCAGAGGGACAGATGGGTAATTCTGAAGTAGGCCACCTCAATATAGGTGCAGGCAGAATTGTGTATCAGGACCTTGTGAAGATAAACAAGGCGTGCCAGACGGGCGATATACTAAAGAACCCAGAGGTGGTGAGTGCATACAGCTATGCCCAAAAGACGGGAAAGAAGCTCCATTTGATGGGTCTCACGTCGACAGGTGGCGTACATTCCTCAATGGATCATCTGCTTAAGTTTATCGAAATAGGCAAGGAGTACGGCCTGAAGCATGTCTACGTGCACTGCTTCATGGACGGTCGCGACACCGATCCTAAGAGTGGAAAGGGCTTTATTGAGACAGTAGAGAACTGTTGTGCCCAAAACGGAGCCCACGTGGCAAGCATTGTGGGCCGCTTTTATGCCATGGACCGCGACCAAAGATGGAATCGCGTGAAGGAAGCTTACGACCTTCTGGTTGAGGGAAAGGGCAAACAGGCCACCGATATGGCCAAGGCCGTAGAAGAGAGCTATGCCGACGGCGTTACCGACGAGTTCATAAAGCCTATCAATAACTCAGCTGTTGATGGCACAATACAGGAAGGCGACGTGGTGATATTCATCAACTTCCGCAACGATCGTGCACGTGAGCTCACACAGGTGCTTACCCAACAGGACATGCCTGATGAGGGAATGCACACCATCAAGGACCTTCAGTACTACTGCATGACGCCATACGACGCCGACTTCAAAGGCGTTCACATCCTGTTTCCTAAGGATAACGTGCAAGATACATTGGCCGAGTACCTCTCGCGCAAGGGACTCCGTCAGCTCCATACAGCCGAAACAGAGAAGTATGCCCACGTAACCTTCTTCTTCAATGGCGGAAGAGAGGAGCCGTTCCCGGGCGAGGACCGCGTGCTTGTACACTCACCTAAGGTGGCTACCTACGATCTTAAGCCTGAAATGAGTGCTTTTGAGGTTAAGGATAAGCTGGTAGGGGCAATCAATACACAGCAGTACGACTTCATTGTTGTTAACTTTGCCAATGGCGATATGGTAGGCCACACGGGCGTTTACCATGCCATAGCCAAGGCCGTTGTGGCAGTAGACCAGTGCGTTCACGACGTTATAGAGGCCGCAAAGAGCAATGGCTACGAGGCAATAATTATAGCAGACCACGGCAATGCCGACCATGCAATCAACGAAGATGGCACTCCCAACACCGCACATTCACTGAATCCGGTGCCTTTCATCTACGTTACCGACAACAACTCTGCCCGCGTTCGCGACGGCCGATTGGCCGATGTGGCTCCCAGTATACTGCATATCATGGGGTTGGAGCAGCCTGCCGACATGACCGGTGAGAACCTTATAAGCGACAAATAAGCAGGTTA
>CAZUWO010000103.1:0-3421 GCA_964623995.1 uncultured Prevotella sp.
CAAATTCCACTTAAAACTATACATGCAGAAATTGCTGCCATACATATTACCCATACCGTGAATCAGCATAACTTATTAAAATGAGGATTTACACCTAAGTTATAAACGACATATCCAAATCCAGCAACAGCCCCAATAATTGCTGCTAGAAAAGCTATAACATTACCGTTACGACTATTCTCATTTTGAGCATGCTGTTCGTGCAATTGCAAAGCCATTTGGACCGTAACATCACTGTCCGTCGTCGAAATTTTGCTTTTATAAAGTTTTTCCAATAACATAGGCATTAAATATGTTGTTATTTTCTGCAAAGTTAGACTATTAAATATAAAAAGACTGACCCAAGTTGACTCAAGTTTGGGAACATGGCAAAAGTTGTATTCAGGCACAAGAATGCAGCAGAACAGTCACCGCAAAACAACGTAAATCAAAAATATAATGCAAAGACAGGAAATGCTATCTGAGAATTACAATCACCAAGTTGGGTGACAAAGTAACTGCAAAAAAAAGTTTATTTGATATGAAAATGCTTACAAAACCCGTTTAAAGGCTTTGCCATTAAGGATTAATTAGGTAAATTTGCCGGTGAAAATTTGGAACTATTCATTTAAAAACTTATATAATTATGGTAGACTACAAATCATTAGGTCTGGTGAACACCCGCGAGATGTTCAAGAGAGCCGTTACCGGTGGCTGGGCTGTGCCTGCTTTCAACTTCAACAATCTGGAGCAGTTACAGGCCATTATCACAGCCTCTTCAACACTTAAATCGCCTGTAATCCTACAGGTTTCGAAGGGCGCACGTGCATATGCCAACCCAATTCTGTTGCGTTATTTGGCTCAGGGCGCTGTTGAGTATGCCAAATCGCTTGGTTGCCACCATCCGGAGATTGTGCTCCACCTCGACCACGGAGACTCTTTCGAACTTGTGAAGAGCTGCGTTGACATGGGCTTCTCTTCGGTTATGATCGATGCTTCGAGCAAACCGTACGAGGAGAACATAGCCCTGACTAAGCAGTGCGTGGAGTATGCCCACCAGTTCGACGTAACTGTAGAGGCTGAACTTGGCGTGCTGGCCGGCGTTGAGGACGAGGTTAGCTCTGAGGAAAGCCACTATACACGTCCTGAAGAGGTAATAGACTTCAGCAAGCGCAGTGGTTGCGACTCGCTGGCTATAAGCATTGGCACAAGCCACGGAGCCTATAAGTTCAAGCCGGAGCAGTGCACACGCGACCCGAAGACAGGCCGCCTGATTCCTCCTCCATTGGCTTTCGACGTTCTGCACGAGATAGAGAAGAAGCTCCCTGGATTCCCAATTGTTCTTCATGGCTCATCTTCTGTTCCGCAGAAGTACGTAGACATCATCAACAAGTACGGAGGCAAGCTGCCCGATGCTGTTGGTATTCCTGAGGAACAGCTACGCGAGGCTGCAAAGAGTGCCGTATGCAAGATTAACATCGACTCTGATTCTCGTCTGGCTTACACTGCCGGCGTGCGTGAGACTCTGGCCAACCATCCTGAGATGTTCGACCCACGTGGCTACGGTAAGGTGGCTCGCCAGTACATGACTGAGATGTATGAGCACAAGATTACAGACGTTCTTGGCTCAGACAACAAGCTCGCTAACTGCGATTAATCAGATTCTTGAATTCATATACAGGGAAATGCCTTCGTGGCACTTCCCTGTTTTTCGTTAAATACATAAGTAAAAGAACTATGAGAAAACTCCTTTCGCTGCTGCTTATACTTGCTGCCACCACGGCAATGGCACAAAACGACACCAAGATAGGTGTTTACGACCTGAACAAATCGAGCGTAGACGACCCTACGGCTAAGGGCAAACGCACCGAAACCGTGGACACACTGCAGGCTCCTACTGCCGGTGTTAACGTGCAGGGACAGATAGACGGCGACACTCTCATATTTGAGGCCACTGCCCCACTCACCAAAATCATAATAGCCGAAGTCAAGGATGGAAGCGAGAAAACTATACGTGAGCAAGCGCTCAACGATGCTCTCAACGGCAAATTGCCCATAAACAACTTGCCGGAAAACACCGTAATAAAATTCCGCTTCCTTGCCAAGGACGGCTCAGAGGCCGAGATTCTGATGAATAACTGATATTTTTTGATACTCAAAAGCTAAACTTACCATCATAGCATTTCATAGCCGTAGCATAACACCTTAGGTTGTACGACAGGCTGGATTGCCACCGACAGTAACGTCTATCAAATGATGCCCAAATGGCCATCAATTGATGACCAATGCGCCAATAATTGAAGCCCATTTGGGCATCAATTGATGTACCTTCACGGTTATACCTTTTCTATACCATGCAAGCCCTGCTATTAAACTATTAATCAGCCTCATCCACTATGAAAAGGCTCTTCGCAAGCGGATGGATCTGTTATTTCTGATTACCGCCAATGGCACCTTTCCTCATTTGGCAGACATCAAAAAAACATCATATATAATAATGTCGACATGACAGGAGCGGGCATATCAGCCCCGCTCTGACGGAAGAACATCGACGCAATACACCTTTACGTCGTTCTGTTCGCGGCTGTTGAAGAAGATGCGGTCGCCCTTATGGCTGTATATCGGGTGCGGATGGGCGTCCTGTCCCAGCCAGTCGCTGCCGTGCTTGCATAGCGGAATCCACCTGAGTGTGCCCTTCTGCCAGTCAGGAATCACCCTCGATATGTACTCACCGTCCTTCTTGTGCGGGTCGGGACCATTGTCTGTGCTGTTCTCTCGCACGGGTTTCACGTCGTCGGGGAATTTAAAGTATCCGTCGCAGCAAAGCATCTGGCTGTGATCCATTGTGAAATGACCGTAAGCATTGTAGTCTTTCGGCAGGGCTATTTCCCAATAGCGATGCGTGGAAAGCTCATACCGGCCCACCATGGCAGGCCCATCGGCATAGCCTCCGTGATAGATTATCTCGCGGCCATCGTCGCTCCACATTTCGTGGCACACCCAATCGGAGCCACTACGTGGATATCCGGCAGGATTTCCCAGTGTGTCTGAGCCCTCGGTACGCACTCTCTCCACGGTGTCGGTGGCATGATTGTAGAGCCAAATGCGACGGATTCCGCAGTCGAATCTTGCCCACTCGTGGTTGAACATTATAAGTTCAGGATTGGTAGGGCAAAACTGCACGTGGGTGATCCAGCACTTTGGCACCCTCTTCTCATAGAGAAGCTCGCCCGTAACAGTATCATATACGCACAGCCAACTGTTCAACGACTCCCTCTGTACACGCTCATCAATGTTATAGGCAGGTCTAAGGTCGAGCCCTGTGCCCTCCTTCTGCGGGTCATAGTCCAGACAGCGCGCGTCGGTCATGGGCACACAGAGTCTCGATCCATCGCTACTGACGTGGGTAAAGGCCGTAACCCTGCCGTCGGGCACGTGGTTC
>CAZUWO010000103.1:3431-11040 GCA_964623995.1 uncultured Prevotella sp.
CCGTCGGCAGCGGCCTTACAGATGTTTGCGTCCTGTATATAATATATTGTCGCCGAGCCGGGGTCGAGACATACGCTCGCCTTACCGAGCCCTTGGCCCGGAGTTCCCGCAAAGTATACATAGCTCTTCAGCACCCCTTTGCTGTTGTCGGTGAGCTTTCTCTCCTCGCCGGTGAGCATATCGTGAACATATACGTTAGGACTTCCGTCGCGATTGCTTATAACGTACAGCTTGCTGTCGTCGCTACTGAGCGACGAACAGGTAAAATAGAGCAGCTGGGTGTCATAGTGTTCATTGCCACGACAACCACTAACAAGCGTCTTTTCCCTAATATCGTGATGCATCATATAAAGGTTAATAATGTAAATAAGAATTGGTTTCGGGGCAAAATTAGCCATTTTTTATGATAGCAGCATACATTTTCGGCATTTTATTTACTCTGTCAACATCATGCGAAAGAACTTAGAGCTACTGCCAGTAGGGGCGAACCAGCCGATACAACCAAGCAAAAAAGCCGCCAAGCATCAGCATGACTGTGCTTGGCGGCTTAAAGTATCGTAAGATTATAGGGGCTTACTTAATAATATATTTACGGTCATTGATGATGTAAAGTCCCTTTGACAGTCCGTTAAGAGTCTTTGCATTGAGCCTTACAGCCTTTCCGTCGACGGTGTAGACGTTGTACAGGCCTTCTGCATTGGCCGTGATTCCGTCTATTCCGTTCACCACAGTTATTGTGGCATCGTTAGAGAATGCCGACTCGGTTATGACCCCAAGATCAGACTTATACAGTACAGTGACATTATAAACAGCGCTGACTATGTCCTCGTCCTCATCATTGAACGTCACGGTATTACCGTTTACAGAACCTATAAGCGTACCATCGCGATAGATATTGTAGCCAATTATGGAATCGTTAGACCCCGGAGCAACCTTCTCAAAGCTTATATCGTCAATTCCGAATACGAGTCCGCCTGGCTGAGGAGTGTTGTGGTGAATAGCGAAGTACTTAGCACCCTCCGGCAATTCAACAGAAATCTCCTTCCAGTTGCCGCTGGTTGTTACAGCGTTTTTACCATCGGCCACGTCGCTCTCTATCTTTACGAAGTCTGAAGTTTCCTGACTCTTCGTAGAATATAGCACATCGAAGTTCTCTGAATAAACATCTTGGTTATTATCATAATTAGTAGCCAGGTTGAAGGCATAGAACTTAATCGTTTGCTTCTTTCCTGTAAGCTCAGGAGATATTATCCAGTTGTCGGCATCTACCTGGTTGCCATTAATAGTAGTAAACGGAGCAGCAGCAAACTGCTTTCCACTATGCGGTGTAAAGCCTGGATTATTACCAAGAATGTCTATATCATTTGATATTGCTGCAGGATTGAGTGCCATGAAGGCGAAGCTAGTGCCTTGGCCCGGATAAGGATAGCCCTCAAAGAAGCCACCTTTCTTGCCTTCACTGCCATCTACAAGTGTCCAATCGCCAAGATCTGTAGAGAAGGCACCGTAGCTTTCAAAGTCATCGGTGGTCTGTATCGATTCCAATTTAACCGGTTTGGTCCACTTCAAATCTACTCCATCATCATTAGCAGTTGCCGTAAGATCGTTCACCGTGTTATAGTTTGACGGTATAACTTTTATGGCCTTTGTATCAGTGGTATTGTCACTCTGATCAAGGTCGCTTGCATACACAATCTGAGCCTTGACATTGAGGTTTTCAGTCTGTGTCACTTCTACAGGAAGATGCAACGTTACGGTATCTGTACGCAACAAGTTGAGATTTGAGTTCACATTTACTGTATTCACAACTTTGTCGCCAGAATATAGCACAACGCTATAATCGTTTACAGTATTGGCACCCAAGTTCTTTACATACACTTTGATATCAGCTGTTCTACCTGCTGTAGCTCTATCCGGAACATCAAATCCTCTTACAGCAAGGTTGTTCTCAAGCTGATTGTATATATTCACGTTATCTATTCCTACAACAGATTTCTGCGACAGAGCTGTAGCCCAGAAGCGCACGATTATGTAACGTTCAGAGGTATAGCGGCTCACATCGACAACTTCAGAATTCCATCCAGCCTTAAGAGTAGTCATGTCTATGGTCTTCTCTGTATGCTGAACGCCGTCTGGAGTCTGTATCTTGACGTTAAAAATAGTAGAATCATTCTCTGTGGCATACAAATCGAAGTAGAGCTTAGGTGACGTGGCACCGGCCAATGTTACCTTAGGCATATTAATAGACGACATGTCTCCCGGCTCCAAATCATAATAGTCGACGGAACCGTCATAATACCGACTAACATAGCTCTTCCACACCATACTGCCACCATCATTGTCAGAAGAATTGTCATAATCTACATACCAACCAGGAGAATTATCCCTATTATACCACTGGTCATTGCCTTCAATCCATACTGAAGTCCCGTGGTCAGGGTATCCGGTCGATATGCTTTCTTTGAACGGCAACTTTATAGACGGACCTATAAGCATAGGACCAGCCACAACATATTCACTTTTACCCATCTTGTTAGTGGCACAAGTGAACACTTTATAAAGCTCTTGAACTGTATCGCCTGACTCTGTCTGCTCAGGGTTCTGCGGTATAGTCATGCGTGTAGCACCTTTTTCACTTGATGTTATCGAATCACCCACATGGTCTCTAACGAAGTTTGGTATCAACTTAAAGGCTGTTACGCTGACATCATCCGGATTTACGTATCCACCATTAGCACCAACTGTACTGAATTTATCCCAAATGGCCAATACATTATTGGTATTATCAAACAACGATATGTTTGCCGGAACCTGCGGAATATCATTACCTATGTATGATTTGGCATAAGCAGTCTGTCCGGCCTCATTATCATTATACGCTATTACCTCATATTCGTGGTATCCATCATTAGGCACGGCATTATCGGTATAGCTCAACACGGCACCAGCATTGGCCTTAGGCAGTGAAGCTATATAGTTACCGTCACGCAATATATGCACGCTGTCAACGCTAGCGAGACTGGAACCATCTATAGACTTTTCCGGAACATTGAAAGTTAAATCAGCCGACAGACGGCCAAGCTGTGCCGGAGTTATCTTTAGGTTGGTTGCTGCAGCAGGTGATTTGGCAAAGGCACCCTTCTGAACTGCAATACTATCAACCAAGAGGTAAATCTTGGAAGTCGTATTGTTGGCATGGAAGCCAATATAATAGTTACCATCGGACGGTGCCAAGATATCCTTTGAGTATTCTTTCCAACTGTGGGGTGGATCTGTGGTGCCAATTATGGAATCAGTCATAGCCTCAACCGTATTGTTGTTACCCCACTTTACTTCAATAGTACTATGTTTGTTGGCGAGAGCACTTGCATTAAACAGCCTGAATGAAACTTTGTAAATTCTATCCGGCGTCAGATGGATTGGTGGAGTGAACAACCAGTCGTCGTTTGCGTCAGAACCAGAAGGACTTGAGACTGTTGTTCCTCTAGCCCTAGACGAGTAATAACTCCAAGTTTTACCGTCGTTGTTTGCATCAAGTATAGTGAACAGGTCTAAATCTTCCTTATTATCGAAATTCTCTACCCAGTCAGGTTCTATCGATGTACCTGAAACGACAGCGTCTGAGGATGCCAAATCGCCAACAAGGGTACCTGCCTTGGCCACAACAGCATAGATATAACTGCTTAAAGCCTTACCGCTTAGATCGTCGGTAGTGGTTGTGGCTGTAATGTCGGACGCTATTTTGGTAGTGTCTTTATTCAGGATTCGGTACACATCGTAGGTTAAATCACTAATTGTACCGCCATGAATTCCGGCTGTAGGAGCTGTCCAAGAAATTGTTACCACACCGTTGACACTTGCGGCTTTTATGTTAGACACCGTACTTGGTATGTCATAACCTACCCACTTGGTCAGAATAGCCTTTGGAGATTCGCCAACGGAGTTTGTTGTGGTTACTTCAAAGTCGTAACTGCCGCCTGAGGCAACGCTTACTTCGGCCGAAACAGTAGCACCAGCCGTTGTTTCGCCTGTAGCAACTTGCTGACCGTTAGCCTTGATTGTATAGGTTAGATTACCCGAAAGATCGGTGCCGCCATAGGTCTTTGACGGTGCAGTGAATGTTATGGTACCGGTAAGATTGTCTCCTGTGAAATTAGCGGCCAGGTCATTTACCTTATCCGGAGCTCCCTCTTCGGCTTCAGCCTCAGGTATATACATACCATAGAACTGGTCGCCCTCGTTGTCTGCTATCTTAGTGGCAGCGCCAGTTTGCAGGTTTACATCATATAAGGCTCCGTTGCCGTTACTATCGAGCGATGCCCAATAGAAGGTATCGTCCCTGTGGTCTATCTCTCCTGTCTGGCCGTAGAACCGCCCTTGACTGTCGGTCAAGGTAACACCGGTGGCTCCTACGAGGGTTTCGGTACCTGTTGTCTTGTCTATCTTGTACAGGTTGCCGTCGCTGGCCACACCGTAGAGCTGCCCTGCCTTGGTAATGCCAAGGGCAACGTAAATGTTAGTTGCCTTTCCTATCACGGTGTGGCTCTTGGTTGAATAGTCCACAGTGCCCCATTCGTAACCCGAACCATCAGAATTGTAGAATTCGCCGTATACAGTTCCATCCACGGCTTGTGCCGTTTCGGTGGCTACAAGGTTCAGATATGATGACGCATTGAGAGTTTCAGTCGTGGTCTTTCCCGTCTTTGTGTCGGTATCAAAAAGGTACTCGGGTGCGCTGGTATAAGACGTGGCAGTAGACAGGTTGAGAAATATACCGTATATGTGGCCCTTCTTGTACTGCACACCATGCCTTGCGGCTGTCTGTATATCTGGAGTCTCATAGAGAAGCGTGTACTCCATAGGACTTGTAGGATGGAAAGAGTAATAGCCAAACGGACCATACGACTGGTTGTTCCACCCGTGCTTGTAGGCCATATTGGCCCAAATGGTGACGTTGGCCTTAGGTGCGGCATAGCCGTTCTTGCCCAATGGGACTATGCCCACCGTGCTTCGGCTGAACACAGGGAAAGCAGAGAAGCGCGGACGCAGCTCTTTCTGCTTCATCAGCAAAGGATACTTACTGCTGATTGCTTTCAGATTCTTTTCTCGTTCTGCCCTTGTCAACTTCTGCACTCTTGGATTCTGGACACCAAAAGAGGAGGATGATTGGGCCACCGCTATTCCAAACGGAATAAGGAGGACCGAGAACGTCATTGCAAACTTTTTGTTTAGTTTCCTCATAATGAACTGTTCTTTTAAATTATTACAAATAAGCGGCGATAGATATATATTTGGAAGCAAAATTATACATTATATATTAAACGACCAAACGAATACGAATATTTTTATAAAATTTCTTAACAAGAAGATAAAATTATTGCTTCTATACCCAATTTAACGCAAAAGAAATGTATAAAAACACAAAATCAAGACCGGGATACTTAGAAAACCAAATCTGCCCAAACATAAACTTGAAACAACAACAGCAGCAAACGCACCACATTTACATCAGAACTATCTCGCCATCATGCACTTCTGCTAGGACATGGCATACCTAAAGAGCCTCCATACAGCACTGCGGCATCAAGCAAAAGTTCTATGTAGCCAAGCAAAGCTATAGCTGCCGCAAGCCTTGTCATACCTTGCACTATTAGGATAATGAAGATTAAATATTCAGAATACTAATAAAAATATGGAAAGCCATTTAAGTTTCTATAACTTTACAGTGTAAACAAACACTAAAAACAAGGCATTTAAAATGGCATGCTAACCATAGCAAGAAAAGAGTTCAAGGCTAAAATCTAATTACGAAAGCACTGTAATTGCATTATAATACTGCCATAACAATAAGATTTGTGACCCATACAGAAATAATTCCTCCATTAGCAGCAGACCATTTATGCTATATCTTGCTAACAAGCAACTGCATTTAGTCTCGGATTTAATTTAATACCGGATACGAAACACGAAATTGTTAGTTTGCAATGTGGCCAATTCTAAGGAACTATCGCCGTAAAGTAAATGATGTTACACTGTATGAGCAGGTTGAAAACCGCCCTAAAACCGACAGGAACGAGGTGGTAATTCTCAAGGATAAAGGTCTTAGAGGCATTCAGGCCGGCAAGTTTGGCCATGAACTGACAAATATTGCCAGTCCACACTATGCCCCACAAATCGGGCCAAAAAGCCAATATTGTCATATGTAATGCTACAAGGATAAAGCAAAAATTATCAAGAATACAATACGTTACAATTATAATAACAAAAAAGTCCCGACGGCAGAACCATCGGGACTTCCTTCAGTATATGAAATGAAAATTTAAGCTTATTCAGCCTTAGCTTCATCAGCAGGAGCATCAGCCACCTTCTCGCTATTCTCAGCCTTAGGTGCCTCTTCTGCAGGTGTTTCTGCAACCTCTGCAGCCTCAGCCTTAGGAGCTTCGTCTGCCTTCTTTGCAGAACCGCGACGGCTACGACGAGTCTTCTTCTCAGCCTTCACAGTCTTAGCCATATTGTCATCGAAGTCTACAAGCTCGATAAAAGCTATAGGAGCGGCATCACCCTTACGAATGCCAAGCTTGATGATACGAGTGTATCCACCCGGACGATCGCCAACCTTCTGGGCTACAGTAGAGAAGAGTTCCTTTACGGCCTCCTTATTCTGCAGATAGCGGAAGACAACACGACGCGAATTTGTGGTATCGTCCTTAGCTCGTGTTATCAGCGGCTCAGCATACTTCTTGAGGGCCTTAGCCTTTGCGAGGGTCGTAGTGATTCTTTTGTGCATAATCAGCGATATTGTCATGTTGGACAACATGGCACTACGATGAGATGCAGTACGACCCAGATGGTTGAATTTCTTGTTATGTCTCATTTTGTTGTTTAATCTTTATCAAGTTTATACTTTGAAATGTCGGTTCCAAACGACAGATTCAGACTCTCGAGCAAATCATCAAGCTCCGAAAGCGATTTCTTACCGAAGTTACGGAATTTCAAGAGGTCAGTCTTGTTGTACTGAACCAAGTCACCAAGTGTCTCTACATCGGCAGCCTTCAGACAGTTAAGCGCACGGACTGAAAGATTCATATCCGTAAGCTTTGTCTTGAGTAACTGACGCATGCGAAGCACTTCCTCATCAAATTCTTGATTGTTGTCCTGATCAGGATTCTCAAGTGTAATCTTTTCATCAGAGAACAACATAAAGTGATAGATAAGGATCTTAGCAGCTTCCTTGAGAGCATCCTTCGGATGAATGGAACCATCGGTAGTAACCTCAATTACAAGTTTGTCATAGTCGGTCTTCTGTTCAACACGATATGGCTCAACACTGAATTTGACGTTACGTATTGGGGTGTAGATAGAATCGATTGGAAGTACATTGACATCGGTGCAGAACTGACGGTTCTCATCAGCAGGAACATAGCCACGACCTTTGTTTATTGTCAGGTCGATCTGCATCGTTGCCTTAGCGTCTAAATGACAAATCACCAAATCGGGATTTAACACTTCAAATCCAGTCAGATACTTGCCGATATCACCGGCTTTGAATTCTGAGGAATTCTCTACGGTGATACTAACTTTCTCATTCTCGAATTCTTCTACTACTTGC
>CAZUWO010000104.1:0-10953 GCA_964623995.1 uncultured Prevotella sp.
CGACCATGTGTTGCCGTCTAAACTGTAAGAGTAGTTGCCGCCTTCGCTGGTAAGGGAGTACTGTTCTGATGATATGGCCGTGCCGACCACGTTGGCCGTGAGCGACTGATGGCTGCCAATGGCACGGAAAAAGTAAAGGTCGAGCACCGGAGAGAGCTGCTTGCTCCTGTCGAGCAATAGGATAGGGGTGGCATTATGGCCCGTTTCGGCAAACAGTCTTACGGTGCGGTTGGTGGGAGAGTGCTGGAACGAGGCCGAGAAAGTGGCCTGAAAGACGTAGGTTGCCGAGTCGGCCAGGTTGTATTTAAGCTGAATGTCGTTGCTGAAACTGCGGTTGCGGCGCAGCGAATCGCGCCTTACTATATTATAATGTGAGCCGTCGTTGAGCAGGTAGTCGGCCTTTTCGTTCAGCCGTGTGTGGCGCAAGTCGCTGTAGCCGAAGTCGTAGCTCAGGCTGAGCTCAGACTTGCGGCGGTTCCATTGGGCAAACACCATGTCGTGGCCATAGCGGTAAGTGGCGGCATTGGTGAGGTTCAGGCCCACGGTATGGCCAGAGTCGGCCCGCCGTGTGCGTATGTTTATCACGTAGCCGGTGTCGCTCCCGTAGCGCAAACCGGGGTTATTAATCAGCTCTACGCTCCTAACGAGCCCCGTTTCCAGTGATAGCATGTCGGCAATCGAGGCCAACGCGCCGTTGATTCTTACCTGTACGCCTCTGCCATCGGCCGCAGCTATGGAGCGTTTGGCCTCGTCTATAAGCATGTTGGGCATTGAGAGCTGGCTGAGCAGGCCGTAACCGCTGGCCGAAGACTCCTTTTGGCGGGCCGAAGGCAGATAGAGCAGGCCGTCGGGCCGGCTGATAATCTTGGCCGACCTTACCTCAACTTCGTGCAGTTGTATAGTGGAGTCGTTGCGTATGGAGTCGTTCTGCGCGCCTGAGAGGCATGGCGGCGCGAGCATTAATAGCAATAGTAGGAGCTTCTTCATCTTTGCTTTTTTCGTGCAAAGATAAATACGGTGGGGCCAATTACTGTAAAACTGAGTCTGACATTAGTCTGACATTTTGCAAGAACCAATGACTCAGTCTGTTGCAAGCATGGGTACAGCCCCCTAAAACCATTACCCGAAGGCGCTAAGAGAGGCGCTCCAGCCTGTAGTCCTTGCCCCGTGCGGTGGTTATAGTGAGTCCGTTGCCGGCAAGAATGGGCTTTATTCTTCGTATTAGCGTATAGAGAGTGTCGCTTGCGTCAGGCTTTTTGGGCCACAGCTTTTCGCAAATCAGCTGCTTGCTAAGCTGATGATTTTCGGCCCGGAAAAGCATTTCGAGCAGCTGTTGCTGCATGGGCGTGAGGCCGACGGGCACATTCCGCAAGGTGGTGAAGCGGTTTCGGGCCACGTCCATGGCCAGTCCGCCCACCACTATCATGCCTTTGTGCTGCCGGCGGAAATAAAACACCGAGAACGCTGCCCACAAAACTGCGGCCAGAGAGAGTGCCGCCGTGGGCCGCTGGTTGCTCATGGCCAGCACGGAGGCAAACGAACAGTTGGCATAACTCCTAAACTCCACTCTCTTTCCGTTCTTGTTTCGCCATGCCATCTTGTGGCTTTGCAGTCCGCTTTGCTTTTCGTCGATGGCGTAGTATATTACCGACGACTGTCTGAGAAAGCCTATTCTGAGGTGGCTTCGGTAGTCAACAATGGTGTCGGGGGTAATCCATGCCTCCTGCTTTTGGGCCAGAGTCTTGGCCAGTGCCTGGTTCATGTCGGCTATTATCTCATTCTTCGCGCGGTTGTAGCCATGCCTTCCGGTGGCCACTATGTTGCAAACAATAATAAGTAGAACTATTATGGCGTGGTATGGATTCATAGGTCGGGTGGTAAAGTTATAGGATTTTTGAATCAGTAGCTGAGCATGGCCTCTGGCATAATGCCTAGAATGCGGCATATTTTGCCCGCCGTGCTGAGCCCGGGCTCGCTCTTTCCGCTCACGTAGGCATTGATGCGGCTCGGGCTAACGCCTATTTCTTCAGACAGTTGCTTCTGTGTCATGTGCTTATTTTCAAGCCCTGCCTTTATCAATTCTGCCGGAGTAGGCTTCTCTATAGGATAGTGCTCCTGCTCGTATGCCTCCACAATGTCGCTCATCATGGCAAGTTCTATGCTCAGAGGGTCATTTGTGGGCGTGAGGTCATTAACTTGCGGAAGGAGTTCTTCTATCCTTCTTTCAGCCATCTCGTATTGGGCCTTTGTTATTTTCTCCATTATCGGTCCTCCTTTATATTGTTGTTATGTCCTTAATCTTGTCGTACTGCCTATGGGTTCCTACAAAGCGGATGTATATTCTGTCAATGGTGAACTGCACAACAACCACCAAACGGTATTTGTTACCATGTATAATGAACACGTAATGCTGGTTTTCCACCATGTCGGTATCACCGAAATCCTGCCTTATATCGCCAAGATTATGCCACTGTCGCTGGCATGCTACGTAGTACCACCGTTGAAGTGGGATTCTCGAATCAGCGTATTCAGGCTGTTCATAGAACTGTTTAAGCTTCTTGTGTGATATTACTCTCATGCCCGTAGCTTTGCTGCAAAGTTACAAAAAATATCTTATTGCGGAATTATTTGCCTGATAATATTGCGCGAGATTGAATTTATGAGAATGAAAAAGGGCAGAACCCACATGCGGATTCTGCCCTCTCGATATGCTTTTTTACTTGTTCTTTAAATCGAACGTATGAACTTTATTACAGCATCGCGGTCGGCCTTTGAGGCGTTATAGAAGTTAATAGCGGCTCCATAGGCCTGACTCTTCTTGCTGTAGCAGTGCCACATGATGGCCTCTTCTTCGTTGCGGGCGCGGCAATCGTGCAAACGATCCTCCCGACCGGTATTAACGAGCGACAGGCCACGGCCCCACAGCGGTGTGGTACGGCACCACGAGCCGTGGATGTCATTCTTCATGTAAAGCTTATGCTGTACAAAGTCGGAGTAAGGATAAATGGTCTGGTTCTTGTATTGAGGCAGTTTCTTGCCTTGAATCATTATAGGCGACCAGTAATTATCGTCGGTTGTCTGCCACTTTGGACGGTGACAGCTTGTGCAACCCCACTTATAGAACAGCTCTTTGCCATGTTGCACGTCGGGATCGTTAAGGTTTCGGGCGCGCGGAATGGAAAGACCACGGTGCCATACCATGAAAGCATACCACTGATTGGCTGTTTGCTCCTCGCCGTATGGGTCAACGAAGTACTTGCGGAAAGTGGCAGAGTCGGCAGCTGTGTTAAGTCCGAGCAGCAGATTCACTCTTTCGGCAATGCCTTCCTTGGTTCCGTCGGCATAGTATGGGTGGAGCAGCGGATTGTTCTCGCTGGCACCGTTCTTCTGTATGTAGTCTATCACGCTCGGAGTTTCCGACATTTTCTTTGCCCAAGCTTTGGTAGTGTAGAGATAATGACGGTCTGGGCGGGTAACGTTGGTTATGTTCCAGATTGCGTTTGCGCCAGGACCATCCTGCAATGAGCCACGGGTGAGGGCGTAAGTGAAACGCTTCACGGGTCCGGTAGCTCTGCTTGAGGCTGTTCCATCGGCATAGAAGCCGGCGCTGCCAAAGTTGGTATAGAGTGCACTCTTGCCCCAGTCGTTGGTGGTAGAATTGTAATAGTTCTGATTTATGTACTCAGCTACGTCCAGTCCTGCTGATTTGAAGTAGTCAGACTCCCTCTTGTACTGAGCCTTAATAGAGTCTGAGGGTATGGCATCAATAAGACCGGTGCCTATTACGCCGATAGTAGTCTCCAAACGCACTGCTACGTTGCCCGTGGCGTATGGAGTCGGGTCGGTGTTGAAGGCATCTTCAGGTATCGTAATCTCAGGATACTGCAGCGAATAGGTGTCTCCGCCATTGGGGAAGGTGAACGAAAGTCCGCTCTCCATGGCGTCAAGAGTCTTCCATTGCAGGTTTATCTTGCTCTCGTCTATAGGCGGCAGGAACGGAGTTTGAGCCTGAGTCTGAGGCATTGCGGTAACTTCGCTTACGTAAGCACCGTCGTTCGACCAGCCGTCAGAGTTGCTTGCGTCGGCTCCTGTTGGGTGATAAACCACCAAAAGATATCCATTGCCATTGCCGTAGCTTGTGGTGTAGGATGCCTGCCATTTGCCATGACCGTACTCTGGGTGGCAATCGAAGCATGAAGAGCGTGTACTTGCAGGACCGAGGCCTTTGTAAGGGCTGTTGCCCCATGAGTAAGTGTACTGCTTTTCGAACAGGTCCTCACCCTCATAGAAGTAATCGAGCAAGCCCTGATCGCCCACTGCAGGCGACTCATCACTGTAACAGTTGCCCGAAACGTTCTCTGTTGTACCCAGGTTGCCGCCCGGATACCACTCGCTTGCATCGAAGTTGCCCACTGCTTTGCCAATATAGGAAGTCTCAGGCACGAAACTGTTGTCGTCGTTATCGTCGTCCGAGCACGAGATTAGGGGCAAAGCCAGAGCGGCAGTAGCGGCTGTTAAGAATAATAATCTTGTCTTCATAGATTTAATTAAATAAATACGGCACGTTGCCACGCACCCTTTTGAGGCCGCATGGCAACGCTTTTTATGTTAGATGTTATTTTCCGGATTATTTTGTGTCACAAATATTATCGGTTGTTAGCAAAATTCCTTATTGTCTTTCTTCGTCTTTTGTCAGGCGGAATTTACTTGTTGCCCTGAGTAGCAAACCACTTTGCCACATCGTTGATGTAGTCATCAAGTGTCTGTATTGCACTGTAGGCAGCCTTTGCGTTGGTCAAATTACCGCTGTTCACGTCGGTAACGAAGCTGCCTTCGGCATTAGCCTTGGTCAGGGCGCTTATGGCTGCGTTCAGGTAATTGGCCAGATTGGTAGCCATTTCGCTGTTGTTTGCCTGCAGATATGCCATGATGGAGTTGCTCATAGGAGCGGCATTGATGTCGCGTGTACCATATACGGCATTGCGGATGCTGTACAGGTTGTCGCGGTAGTCAATGTAAGAGCGATGGCTGTAAGGCGACTCGATGTAGTCGATGGCATCAAGCTCTTGCTTGCCATCCTCGCCTTCGTGGGTCGATTTGCCGCCACTCTCGTAAGCACGGATAGCTTGGCCGAGCTTCTGTTGGTAAACTTCAGAGCTGATATTAGAGCAACCGGAAACCAAAATTTGATACATCGTCTGTCCCCAGCCTTGAGATGAAGAGTGATAGTTCCCATCCAGCAGGTAGTCACCGTAAGCTTGGCCGTTCTTAGCTAAGCCTTTGTACTGATATTTTGCAAGAACGTAGCTTGCATCGCCTGTAAGCAGGCTGTAGAACTTCTGCCCGTCGGCGTTGCTTGTGCCTATCCAGCCGTAAGCAAGCAGGTAAGTCATGTTGCGAAGGTCGCCAGACACGGCAGCGGCAAAGGCAGCTTCGTCGGCTGTTCTAACCTTTGTGAAGTCGTTCTCACCGTCAACGAAGTCGTCGAACTCAGCGTTAAACTTGGCAGCTGTACGGTCAGCGCCGTTGCGGAAGAGCACGAACTCGAGTCCGTGGAAGCCAAGAGTGGAATCGAAGTCACCGTTACGGCTCCACACATACTGTGTAGCATTGTTGCCGTTGAGGCCAGCCAGCAGGCCGGCATCGGTCATAGCGTCGAGCATTTGGCCCTGGTCGAGAGGCCAAGAGTCGATGTGCGGGTCTATCTCATTATCAGTAGCAGCGCCATAAAGGAATGCCTCCGAACGCTCCCACTGCTCGCGTGCGGCCTTGAAAGCATCGCAAGCGGCCTTGATATCAGCATCTGTCAGACTGCCGGCCTTCTTCTTTGCGTAGAGGTTCTGGCATGCTTCATAGAGCGTTTGGCAATCATTGGCCAAGTCTGTGTACGTAGGATAGATCACATCTTTAACATAAGTGTTTGCGATTGCGTAGAATTTAGGCGCAATTTCGGCCGGAGTGTTGCCTCCGGTCTCATCATCGTCATCGCTGCATGAGCTGAAGCCTAAGGCGCATACACCCATAAGCAGCATTGACAAGAACTTAACTGTCTTTTTCATTTTATGATATTTAATTAGTATTGGAATCTTATTGCGGGCCTGAGTGGGTCCTTTCACATTATCTTACTGTTACTACGGCAATGCGGTTGCTATACTGTCCGTCGGCGCCTTTGCTCGAAGTGGAGCCAACTTTTATGCCACGGCCTTCCAGATAGGACTTAACGGCAGCGGCGCGGCTCTCCGACAGGCGCTGGTTCAGCTCCTGTGAGCCCTCGGGTGAGGCATAGGCTACCACGTCTACTGTTGCATTGCGGCTTATCTTGTCGAGCTCCGACTTGTCGGAAGCAGAGAGATCGGCCTTGCCTTGGGCAAAGGTTACAACGTATTTGTTGTCAACCAGCGTGTTCTCCACCTTAACTTCGGGCTTCCTGCTCTTGAGTTCGTTAATCTCTCGCTGCATTTCGTTCATGCGCTCTATTACTGACGGATCGGTCACCGTTGCCTGATGGGCGCAGCTCTTCACGGCTTTCTTCTTTGTGAAGATGTCGAAGAAGCCCTCATAAACTACTCCGATGTTCACGCTTGGCTCATCATTGTACTGGCTCTTAAGGTCCCTATAGTTGTATTCTGCCTTGATTCCTATTTGCGGTATTGGGTAATAGTTTATACCGCCGGCATAGATCATCTTCTGGGTATAGTGCTTAGTCTTGGCGCCAAGATACGAATCGTAATACTCGAAGTGGCCAAACACGTATAGCTTCTGGCCCTGAGCGCGGAGTGCTGGTATCTGTGAGAAGATGTCGTAGCCTGCCTCTATGTTGGTGGCTATGGCGTGAGAGCCGAACCAAGTGCTCTCATACGGCTTCACGTACTGCGTTTGCGGCTTAGCCAACTGGCTGATAGTGGCTGCGTCGCTCACGTAACCGTAGTCTGCATTGCCACGTACTATCCAGTTGAAGCGGTTGAAGGTGAAGTCGATAGAGCCCAAATAGATGTTGCCTTTTATCTTTTTGTTGGTTCCTGTCTCCATGTCGTGTGGATAGCTGTTGTGCATGGCGCGTCCGTAGTAGCCGCTAAGTCCGATGCGTGTGCCTGCAAACGGATAGAAGTCCAGTCGCAACAGTGCACCATATTTATTGGCCACCTCAAACTCGAATGGGTTAGAAGTGCCCTCGCCAATCCAGTTCATGCGGTTGAACTTGAAGGCATCGAGTCCTGCAATGAACTGTGCCTCATAGCGCAACCAGCTTGTCGGCTTGCCCCAGAGTGACACACCGGTCTGATGCCACGTAGAAGGCAGGATGGTGTTTTCGCCCTCCGGGCGGTAGACAGTGAAGAAATTAAGAGGCTCATGGTGTGCGTTCACGAGGCCGAAGGGCACCACTATGTGGCCCGCACGTAAGTTAACGGCTTGTCCAAACGACTTTTGCAGCCAGAATTGTTCCAGCTCTACCTCGCCGCCTTTTTCGTTTTCGTTCTCATATTCTATTGATTCGTCCGACTCGTATTCCACAGCCGAGCCCGTGCCTCCATGCTCAAACTCTATCTCTGTACCAAAAGTCCAGCCCTTGCCGAAGTCATATCCGAGGTAGATAACGGCGTGAGGAATGTCGAAACGCCCGTGCGACGGATCGTTCTTGTAGTTTGACGGGCGGCTGTAACGATAGCCATTGTCGCTGTAAAAGTTCCTACTGTAGGCCACTTCGCCGTAACCTCCTATGCTGAGACGGCTGCCTCCGGCATGCTCCATCACTGAGTCCACGGCGCTGACCTGAGCCTGCGCCACTGTGGTTCCGCCCATAAGCATGGCTGCGGAGAGTAGTCCAGATGTAAATTTGTTCATTATTGTTATCTTAATTGTGTTTGTACTTTTTATCCTAAAAGGTGGTGTCAATTATCGGTTGCAAAGTTAATGAACCTTATTTTTACTGACAATACCTAAAAATCATGTATTTTTTATGCTAAGAATACCTACTTTTTGTGATTTCTCATATAATCTTTTTTTCGTACTTTTGCATCAGAACAAGATATAAGCATTATGAGGAATCAGAAAATTTACGAACCTACCGACAAGATGATTCTGCTGATACGTGACAACAGCGAGATTCTACAGAGTCTCGGAAGCTTTGGTATCAGCCTCGGGTTCGGCGACAAAACGGTTCAGGAGGTATGCGAGAGCGAGAAAGTAGACACCGAAACGTTCCTCACTGTAGTCAATTTCACCATCAACGGTTACAGCGACATAGGCGACGTAAGCCACATTTCGGTAACCACTATGCTCCATTACTTGCACGCAAGCCACAAGTTCTACCTCGAGTTTGAGCTGCCCTACATACGCCATATGCTTGAAGACGCACTCGACGAGGGCAACAATCTGGCCAAGCTTATACTGAAACTGTACGACGAATACGCACATGTGATATCCAATCACATGCGTTACGAGGAGAAAACAGTATTCCCCTACGTGGAGAAACTGCTCAAGGGAACCATCGACAACAAGTATGACATTGACACGTTCTCAAAGCATCACGGCCAGACCGACCAGCAACTGCGCGAGCTTAAGAACATCATCATAAAGTACTTGCCCTCCGACAACCTAAGCAACAACAAGCTAACGGCCACCCTTTACAATATATATAACTGTGAGGACTGGCTCCGCCAGCACGCCGAAGTGGAGGAAAAGATTTTCATTCCCGCTATTCGCCTGCTCGAAAAGCGCAACAACAAGAGCGACGTAAGCCTGAATATAAGCCACATGATAAGTAAGGGCAACGAGCCGGAGCAGCTATCCGAGCGCGAGAAGGAGGTGATAGTGAGCCTCGTTCAGGGCATGACCAACAAGGAGATAGCCGACCATTTGTGCATCTCTACCAATACTGTCATAACCCACCGCCGCAACATTGCCAAGAAGCTTCAGATACATTCGCCGGCCGGACTCACCATCTACGCCATCGTAAACCACCTGGTCGACATCCAGTCGGTTAAGCTCTGAGCCCGTCCGTCACCCATTATCCCATTGCCGGCCCGTATGAACAGCAGCGTCATGCGGGCCGGTATTTTCTTTTATATAAATGTAAGAGGCCTTTGGCGGAGCCGCTCCTGTCTCGCCGATAGGGCAGCACTGCAACCCGTAATGCGGCCGACGGCATCACCGAGCCATCCCCTTCGTGCAGCGATACTGCTGCCACAGCACCGCCGAACCATCATGTCGTTGCCACGGATTGATGTCGGAGGCATCACCGTATAATAACCTCGGGTCGTCCCGACCCGAGGAATCAGGGGCTCCTCACATATCGACTCCGGAGGAGTCGCCCATCAGTCACGTTGGCATTACAGCATATGGGCGACCCCGCTGGGGTCGGAGTAGTTAGTGGAGTCTATGTACCGAGGGTGGCAAGCACCCTCGGTTACCTAACGGTGATGCCTCTGGCATCAATGGCTCCTGCATGTATGCCGGCACATACTCATCTCATCAGTGCTTTGATACTGCCGCTACAGCTACACAAAGCCACTCCGACAGTGCCGGGAATTGAGCCCGGAGGGCTCATCGCTGTAGTAACCCGATGTCATGCACGCAGTGCTGACGTCGGGTAGAAGGCATCACCTGCCGCCATCGACCCAGGCAGGGTCGCCGCTGAAACTGCTGCTCCTACAGACTGAAAAGGCCATAAGCACCAAGCGTTAAAGCGAGAGCATCAGTGATTCTAATGATAATTGCGGCCCTAAAATCTTGCATTCGAGCCACAGATTTTGTATCTTTGCATTGGGTAAGCCGGGCTTTCGGGGCTTGCCCGTTATGAAGCTGAACAGCACTGAAAGCACCGTCAGCACACCATGGAATTATAACCTTCGGGCCTATGAGATGCCGTAAACTTATTACGGGGCTGCCGTAATCACATTACGGAAGTCTCGTAACCGGATTACGGAACTTTCGTAACGGCGTTACGGCACTTCCGTAATCCGATTACAGAAGTGCCGTAATCCGGTTACATGCCGTTTTCTGCCCTCTGCAATGGCCGGTCTTGCGCTGAGAATGGTGTAAGAGTGAAATGGAATTAACAAAAGATTGAATTGCAATAAAAATCACAACGCAAGACCCGGCCATTGCTTTGGTCAGAACGAAGCATACCTGCCTGCTTGAGGCAGGTATGGGTGCGGCCCCTCGCCCTGTTGGTTGAGGGGCTTTATTTGTGACCTTAGAAGCAGTAGCCTATGCTGCCCGTCAGGTCGGTATAGTGGTAACTGCCGTGCGAAGTGGGGTATTGTCGCTCAATGTTTAGCAGCCCCACGTGGCCCTTAATGCCTATACGCCAGTGCTTTCCTGCCTGATAGTACACGCCGGGTTGCAGCCCCAGGTCGAAGTATCGGTATATGTCCTTGCCCGAAAGGGGGCTTGCGGGGTCGCTGTCAATGTAGTACTGGCTATTGGAGGCGAGGATTGATACCACCGGCCCCAGCTCAAACACGAGCCCGCTGTGGCCGAACAGCCCCAGATGGTACTGCATCAGCAGCGGAATATCAACAAAAGAACAGTCGTAATTGCCCTCACCGTCGTCAGAATCGCCCGGTTCGAACTTCGTCCTATAGGCAATACCGGCCGCTGCCGACCACTGTTTCGACAGGTAGTAGCTAACTCCGTAGCCCACGTGCAGGCTGTAACTGTCGTCGCCACTTGTAAAACCGTTGGGTCCTCCAAAGTCTACGTACACGTTGTGTTCCCAGTAGTTGCCCCTGGTGTTTTGCGCTTTGGCAGTCAGTGCCGGTGCTGTGAGGGCGAAAATAAAAATTGATAATATGCTTGCTTTGTTCATATAGCGTTGCTTTTTTGTCGGGTCAGCATTGCCGCGGCTCAGGTTGGGCCCTCAGCTTTGTGGCCCACGGCTCAGAAAGCCCAGCCTAAACCGACGTAGCCACCTAATGAAAACTTGTGGAAAGTGTCACTGAAGTGGGGGCT
>CAZUWO010000105.1:0-10744 GCA_964623995.1 uncultured Prevotella sp.
CCCAGCTCCTCGCTGGTCTTGAGGGCGTCAGCCTCCATCTGAGCTATAAGGTCGTCGGCGTCGACCACGGTTCCCTCGCGCGACTTCATCTTTCCGCTCGGCAGGTTCACCATGCCATAGCTGAAGTGTACAAGGTCCTTGCCCCACTTGAATCCCAGCCGGTCAAGGATGATGGAGAGCACCTGGAAGTGGTAGTTCTGCTCGTTGCCCACCACGTATATCATCTTGTCGATTGGGTAGTCGTTGAAGCGCTTCTCGGCCGTGCCAATGTCTTGAGTCATGTATACGCTGGTGCCGTCGCTGCGTATGAGCAGCTTCTGGTCGAGCCCTTCCTTGGTAAGGTCGGCCCACACGCTGCCGTCGGGCTTCTGATAGAAGAGTCCGCGCTTGAGTCCTTCCATCACCTTGCGCTTTCCTTCAAGATATGTGTCGGACTCGTAATATATCTTGTCGAACGAAACGCCGAGGGCCTTGTAGGTTTCGTCGAAGCCGGCATATACCCAATCGTTCATCTTCTTCCACAGGGCGCGCACCTCGGGGTCGCCCTTCTCCCACTTCACCAGCATCTGGTGGGCTTCCTTGATGAGCGGAGCCTCCTGCTCGGCCTTCTTCTTGGCCTCCTCGGCGTTAATGCCCTCAGCGGTGTACTGGGCCTCGAGCTCCTTTACCTGCTCACGGTAGTGCTTGTCGAAAGCCACATAGAAGTCGCCTATAAGGTGGTCGCCCTTCTTTCCGGTCGACTCGGGTGTGGCTCCGTTGCCCCACTTCTGCCATGCCAGCATCGACTTGCAGATGTGAATGCCGCGGTCGTTGACAATGTTTGTCTTAACCACGCGGTTGCCGTTGGCTTCCATTATCTGCGAGAGCGACCAGCCGAGCAGGTTGTTGCGCACGTGGCCTAGGTGGAGCGGCTTGTTGGTGTTGGGCGAAGAGTACTCAATCATTACCAGCGGCGCGTCGGCTGCGGGCTTCTTCTCACCCCATGTAGGGTCGGCATTGATGTCGTTGAGCAATTCTGCCCACGCCTGCTTGGCCACCACAAGGTTCAGAAAGCCCTTAACAACATTGAACGCTGCAACCGCTTCGCAGTTGCTTACAAGATATTCTCCTATCTCTTGAGCTGTGTCTTCCGGCTTTTTTCTAGACAATTTCAAGAACGGAAACACCACAAGAGTCAGGTTGCCCTCAAAGTCCTGACGTGTTTTTTGCAGTTGTACCATCTTCTCAGGCACCTCCTGATGGTAGAGCTCCTTTACGGCTTGGCGCGCAGAAGCAGCTATTTGGCTTTCTATATTCATCTGTTCGGGTTTGTTATGCGTTATATTCTGAGTTGCAAAGTTACAAAAAAAACGTTTAACACATGAACTTATCGCTCCGCTTTTCAATCTTTGAAGTCGATGTCGAGCTGAATCCAGCGTGGGCGCTGTGTGTCGCCGGAGTGCTGGTTGCCCACGCTGAGCCCCATAAGGCGTATTGGATGGTTGGCATCGTAGCTGACTTGAGCCAGCAACCGCTTGGCCAGAGGCAGTATATCGCTCTTTTTTGTGAGCACTTTAGGCTGGGTCAGACTGCGGGTAATTTGTGAGAAGTCAGCATACTTAACCTTAAGGGTGAGCGTCCGGCCCTTGAACCCAGTCTTGGCCAGCCGGTCTACGAGTTCAAGAACAATGTGATAGAGCTCTATTATTACAGCAGAGCGCAGTGTAAGATCTGTTTCGAAAGTGCGCTCGCAGCCCACCGACTTGCGCGTATGTTCAATTACTACCGGCCTATCATCTATGGCACGGGCAAAATTATAGAATATTTGCCCTGCCTTACCAAACGTTTCCTTGAGATGGTTGAGTGAGCACTGGCGCAAATCAAGGCCGTTGAATATACCCATTTGGTGCATTTTCAAGGCTGTTTTCGGTCCTACTCCCCAGAATTTCTCTATTGGCAACTGAGCCACAAAGTCCATAGCCTTGTTTGGATGCACCACAAACAAGCCGCCGGGCTTGCGATAGTCTGAAGCTATCTTGGCCAAAAGCTTATTGTAGGATACTCCGGCTGAAGCCGTAAGAGACAGTTTCTCCCTGATTTCCCGCTTTATTTCCCTTGCAATATCAACGGCAAAGGGCATGTTTTTCTTGTTGATGGTAACGTCAAGAAATGCCTCATCAATCGAGATAGGCTCTATCAGCTCGGTGTATTCACGGAAGATTTCATGCACCTGGGCCGATACTTGCTTGTATTTCTCAAAGTGTGGTTCTACAATTATAAGGCTTGGACACAACCGCTTAGCCAGTTGAATGGATAAAGCAGAATGAACCCCGAAGGGGCGGGCCTCATAACTGGCCGTAGACACAACACCACGAGGTTCGTCAAAGCCCACTGCTACTGGCTTTCCCCGCAACTCAGGATTGTCTCTTTGCTCCACACTGGCAAAGAATGCATCCATATCAACGTGTATTATCTTACGCTGTCTCATCCTTACAAGTGCAAAGTTAGCAAAAAAATGGTAATACATTAAATATAATATGCCCGAAGCACAACCTTAAAAGATGTGCTCCGGACACATATTATTAATGTAAAGCCGCCTTACTGGGCAAATGCTGCATCCTCGGCAGCGGCTATAATGTCTTCCTTACTCTTATCTTCGGCGCTAACGGGTTCAGGCTTCGCCTCTTTCTTCTTATCCAAAGGCTTTTCAGCAGAGGCTTTCTCTTCTGTATAAACCTCGGCATAGAAAGGATTGGCATGTTTCTCTTCTGCCTTCTTGTCACCTATAATGAAGTCGTCTTTCGGCTCTGGGTCCGGAATATTCTCCACAGGTTCCTCCTCCATCTTAGTGCGGTTAGCCTTGGCTTCAAACACTTTATCAATGAATTGTGGTTCCTGCCGCAGTTGCTTCAGCGTGGCTTTTGAAGCCATTTGCTGTGCTTCCTTCTTGCTGTATCCATGACCCTTGCCACTCTCTACGCCTTCAAGCAGCACCATATAAGCAAATTCCGGTGAACCTTTTTCGTCGGTTACCTCACTCGTAAGGCTGAATTCCAGCTCCACATGGTTCTTTTGCGACCATTCTATCAGTTTTGACTTAAAGTTAACCTCCCTGTAAGCCACCTTGTCAATATTGATAATCTCGCCCAATATCTGCTTGTTTATAAACCGCATGCAGGCATTGTAGCCCCTGTCAAGGTAAAGAGCACCCACCAAAGCTTCAAAGGCATTACCACCAACGTAGCTGTTATGGGATGAGCTTTGGCCCGACGAGAGTAACAAATCGATGATTCCCATTCGGTCGGCAAGCCGATTGAGGGTCTCGCGCTGCACTATCTTCGACCTTGTATTGGTAAGAAAGCCTTCACGCTTGCCAGGGAAGTGGCGGTAAACAATGTCGCCCACCGCGCAATCGAGCACCGCATCGCCAAGGAACTCAAGGCGTTCGTTGTTTACTCTCTTTCCGCGCTTGTTGCGATGGGCCACACTCTTATGTAGCAAAGCTAACTTATAGTAGTCAATATTGTGGGGATAGAAGCCCAATATGCCATGTAAAGAACGATAAAGCTCCTTATCCTTGCGGAACGGGAGCCTTATCATGTCGATTAGATTATTCAGCATATTTCTTGAAAACGACACATGCGTTATGGCCACCAAAGCCAAACGTGTTGCTCAAAGCAGCACGAACGGTTCGTTTCTGTGCCTTGTTGAACGTGAAGTTCATCTTGTAGTCCAACTCCGGATCATCGTCTCCTTCCTCATGATTGATAGTTGGAGGCACAATGTCTTCCTGAATACTCTTTATGCAAGCCATTGCTTCAACGGCGCCTGCCGCACCGAGAAGATGGCCGGTCATTGACTTCGTTGACGAGATGTTCAGCTTGTAAGCGTCGTCGCCAAACACAGCCTTTATGGCTTTGGCCTCACTGATGTCGCCCACATGCGTACTGGTGCCATGAACGTTTATGTAATCAATGTCGCTTGGCTTCAAGCCGGCATCATCAAGGGCTGCTTGCATTACCAGCTTAGCACCCAGTCCATCCGGATGTGATGCTGTTATGTGATAAGCATCAGCGCTTTCGCCTTCTCCTACCATCTCTGCGAAGATGCGGGCACCACGTGCCTTGGCATGTTCGAGCTCTTCCAGTATTACGCAACCAGCACCTTCGCCAATGACAAAGCCGTCGCGTGAAGCAGAAAATGGTCTGCTGGCATGCTCTGGATCATCATTTCGGGTTGAAAGGGCCTTCATAGAGTTGAATCCACCCACACCACAGGCGCAGATAGCACTCTCAGCGCCACCTGCAACTATCATGTTGGCCTTGCCAAGACGCAGCAAATTGAATGCGTCGGCAAGCGCGTTAGACGAGCTTGCGCATGCACTTGTGGTAGCATAGTTTGGTCCGTGGAAGCCAAAGTGTATGCTTATCTGGCCGGCAGCTATGTCGCTGATCATCATAGGAATGAAGAAAGGCGAGAACATAGGGCCACGCTCAATGTTCTGTCCGTAATAAACCACTTCCTTCTCAAAGGTATTGATACCTCCTATGCCTACACCGTAGATCACGCCAATGCGGTTCTTGTCTACGGTATCGAGGTCTATGCCGCTGTCCTCAACGCCCTGAATGGCACTTACCATTGCAAGCTGGGTGTAGCGGTCAAGGTTCCTGGCTTGCTTACGGTCAAGATAATTCCTTATATCGAATCCTTTCACCTCACAGGCGAAATGGGTCTTGAACTTTGTTGTGTCAAACTGGGTAATAGGAGCAGCACCGCTTTTACCTGCAACCATGGCCTTCCATGTTTCATCAACAGTAAGTCCCAGTGGAGTTACGGCACCAAGCCCTGTTACTACTACTCTTTTTAATTCCATAAAACAAGGGGTTTATAAAAATTGTTGGGTGCACGTAGACACCATACACCCAACAATTTCAACTGATTTTCAATTTAAAAAGAAATAAAATCTGAACAGCCAAATTACTTGGCATTGTCCTCGATATACTTGATGGCATCGCCAACAGTTGCTATTTTCTCAGCTTTGTCATCAGGAATGGAAATACCAAATTCCTTTTCGAATTCCATGATGAGCTCCACAGTGTCGAGCGAATCGGCGCCAAGGTCATTGGTGAAGCTTGCTTCTGGCTTAACCTCAGCCTCATCTACACCAAGTTTATCAACGATAATTGCCTTTACTTTGTTCTCAATATCAGACATGATTGTAATAATTTAAATTGTTTATATTTTATTTCAACTTTAAAAACAGGTGCAAAGGAACAAATTTAAATTGAAGTACGCAAATTTTTTTACCTAAAAAAGAATGTAACTTGCACACTGACATATCCTTTGTGCAAAAAAATTAGCTTTTTTCATTAAAAAAACAGACTATTTATTTTGGATTTCAGCAAATTAACGATAACTTTGCATGAATTATTTGACTAAACACTTTAAGCATAACCCAATGTCATTCACAGCTGAAGCAAACAAGATATTCAACCAAGCAATCAATGATTATCACGTAAAGGACAACATCGACACGCCGATACAGAACCCCTATGACCGCGATTCCATTGAAAACAGGCTATACCTTAAGTGCTGGATAGACACCGTTCAGTGGCACTATGAGGACATAATACGCGACCCTCACATTGATCCGGTGGAGGGAATGCAGCTGAAAAGGCGCATAGACCGAAGCAACCAGGACCGCACAGACCTTGTAGAGCAGATTGATTCCTACTTCCGCCAGCTCTACAGCGACGTGAAGCCGTTGCCGAATGCCACCTTCAACACCGAGAGTCCGGCTTGGGCAATAGACAGACTCAGCATTCTGGCACTGAAGATATACCACATGCGCGAACAGACCGAGCGCAAAGACGCCACGCCGGAGCACATAGCCCGCTGCAAAGACAAGCTGGCCGTGCTGCTCGAGCAGCAGAAAGACCTCAGCATAGCCATCGACCAGTTGCTCGATGACATAAAGACGGGCAGGAAGTACATGAAGGTTTACCGCCAGATGAAGATGTATAACGACCCGTCTACCAATCCCGTGCTATACAAGAAATGAAGCATCAGCACATACTCCTACTGCGTTTGTCGGCCATTGGCGACGTTGCAATGCTAGTTCCCGTAGTGCAGGCACTCGCGCAGCAGTACCCCAGCCTGCGCATCAGCGTGGTAAGCCGGCCGTTTGCCCGCCCGTTGTTCACAGGATTAGCCCCCAACGTGGAGTTCATGGAAGCCGATGTAAAGGTGGAATACACCGGCGTGAAGGGGCTGAACAGCCTCTTCCGCCGCCTCGTGGCAAAGCATCCTACGGCAGTAGCTGATATGCACGACGTGCTTCGCACCAAATTCCTCATCTTCCGGTTCAACGTCGGCGGCTGGAAAACAGCCCATATCAACAAGCATCGCGGTGCCCGCAGGCTGCTCTGCCGCTACCCCAACAAGGTGTTACAGCAGCTACCCACCCAGGTTAGCAACTACGCCGCAGTGCTAGAGAAGCTCGGCTACCCCGTAAAACTTGACTTCCAAACCATCTATACCAACGGTAAGCCACCCATGCCGCAATCCATCGGCGACAAGCCGGAGGGCAAAAAGTGGATTGGCATAGCCCCGTTTGCAGCCCACAAGGGCAAGATTTGGCCCTTGGAGAGGATAAGCAAGGTGATAGAAGCATTCCCTGAAGCCAGCATTTTCCTTTTCGGCGGAGGCGGAAACGAGGAGAAGCAGATGGAGCAATGGGCCCAAAGCCACCCCAATTGCACCATAGTAAGGCAGCACTTGCACGGACTCGACGAGGAGCTGTCACTGATGAGCCGCCTCGATGTTATGCTGAGCATGGACTCAGCCAACATGCATCTGGCCTCGCTCGTGGCCACTCCGGTGGTCAGCGTGTGGGGAGCCACGAGCCCCCTGGCCGGCTTCATGGGCATAAACCAGAGCAAGGACAACCTTGTGGAGATACCCATGGAGTGCCGTCCGTGCTCAATCTACGGCAACAAGGGCTGCGCCCGCGGCGACTATGCCTGCCTTTACGGCATCAGTCCCGATATGATTATTGGCAAAATAAACAACGTGCTCAACCGGAAGGTTCAACACCCTCCAATCCCTTCCGCCACAACAAAAAGCTTATAGCATCACTTTTGCGGCCATCAGATAACAGAAGGCCGCGCCATAGCTCTTATTTTCTTTACCCCCAACAGCCGTATTGCCAGCGCAAAGCCAATCCGGAAAGCTTGCCGGCACGCTTACCTTCGCCCCTCAAACCACTGCCTTAATGCGGCCAAACCTATAGTATAGAGCCCTTAAATCACTCATTCAGCATAGCAAAACCACTGCTTTTGCAAGCGGACATCAATTGATGCGCATTAGGACAACAACCGGCAGCCGTTAGCGCAACAATTGATGCGCATTAGGGCAACAACCGGCAGCCACTCCCTATTCCTGCCATACGGCAATGACAAAGCGCAGAATTAATCTCACCCATGCCACACTCCGACAGGGCAAAACCACAGCGGCGACATGGCGGCAGCACCGCTGAAGGTCAGCCCTTAATATTGTGTTAAGATTTGAAGTTCGCACCACTAAATGAGGCTTTTTACAAAAATATATCGTAAATTTGCACCAAATTGCAGAACAACAAATAAAAACAGCATATCAGCCATATGGATTACAATTTCAAGGAGATAGAAAAGAAGTGGCAGAAACAGTGGGTTGAAGACAAGACCTATCACGTAGTAGAGGACAAGAGCAAGAAAAAGTACTACGTGCTCAACATGTTTCCCTATCCCAGCGGGGCAGGACTGCACGTCGGACATCCGCTTGGCTACATCGCCAGCGACATATACGCGCGCTACAAGAGGCTAAAGGGCTTCAACGTTCTTAACCCAATGGGCTACGATGCCTACGGTCTGCCGGCCGAACAATATGCTATCCAGACCGGACAGCACCCGGAGAAAACCACGACAGAAAACATAAACCACTACCGTGAGCAACTTGACAAGATTGGTTTCTCCTTCGACTGGGACAGGGAAGTGCGCACTTGCGACCCCGGTTACTACCATTGGACGCAGTGGGCCTTCGAAAAGATGTTCAATTCCTTCTATTGTAACCGCTGCCAGAGTGCCAAACCGATTGAGAAACTTATCAAACACTTCGAAGAAAAAGGCACTGAGGGCATAGATGTGGCCCAAACCGAGGAGCTGAACTTTACTGCCGATGACTGGAAAGCCATGGACGAGCGGCAGAAGAGCGACACTCTGATGAACTATCGCATTGCTTTCCTTGGCGAATCGGTGGTAAACTGGTGTGCCGGACTGGGCACAGTGCTGGCCAATGACGAAGTGGTTAACGGCCTTTCGGTGCGTGGCGGCTACCCCGTGGTGCAGAAAAAGATGCGCCAATGGTGCCTCCGCGTTAGCGCATACGCACAGCGTCTGCTCGACGGACTTGACACTATAGACTGGAGTGACAGCATAAAGGAAACCACCCGCAACTGGATCGGGCGCTCAGAAGGTACTGAAATGAACTTCCGTGTGGCCGACTCCGACGAGTCGTTCACCATCTTCACCACCCGCGCCGACACTATTTTCGGCGTTACCTTCATGGTTCTTGCACCCGAGTCAGAGCTTGTTGGCAAGCTCACCACTGCTGATCAGAAAGCCGAAGTTGACAAATATATAGAATATGTAAAGAGCCGCACCGAGCTAGAACGTATGAGTGACCACCGCGTTACCGGCGTGTTCTCGGGCTCTTATGCCATCAATCCGTTCACCGGCGACAAGATTCCGGTATGGATTAGCGAGTATGTGCTGGCCGGATATGGCACCGGCGCCATCATGGCCGTGCCGGCTCACGACAGCCGCGACTATGCTTTTGCCAAGCACTTCAACCTGCCCATAATCCCGCTTATAGAGGGAGCCGACGTAAGTGAGGAAAGTTTCGACGCCAAAGAGGGCACCGTTATGAACAGCCCTAAGGCAGGAGTGCAGACTCTTGACGGCTTCTCGCTCAACGGATTGTCGGTAACTGAGGCCATCGCCGCTACCAAAAAATTTGTTACTGAACACCATTTGGGCCACGTGAAGGTGAACTTCCGCCTGCGCGATGCCATATTCTCGCGCCAGCGTTACTGGGGCGAGCCATTCCCGGTATACTATAAAAACGGAGTGCCCCAAATGATTCCGGAGTACAAACTGCCACTGCAGTTGCCCGAAATAGACCAATACAAGCCTACCGAAAGCGGTGAGCCGCCACTCGGACGGGCCAAGAAGTGGGCTTGGAACGAGGCCACCGGCGAGGTGGTAGACGTGAGTCTGATTGACGAAAAGACCGTATTCCCGCTCGATCTCAACACCATGCCGGGCTTCGCAGGCTCGAGTGCTTACTACCTTAGATACATGGATCCGCACGATAGCAATGCCCTCGTGAGCAAGGACGCCGATGAATACTGGCGCAATGTGGACCTATATGTGGGCGGAACCGAACATGCCACGGGCCATTTGATATACAGCCGCTTCTGGAACAAGTTCCTTCACGACTACGGAGTGAGCTGTGTTGAGGAGCCATTCCAGAAACTCGTAAACCAGGGCATGATACAAGGACGCTCCAATTTCGTTTATCGGGTTAACGACAGCAGCAAGGATAAGCCGCTGTTCGTGTCATACGGACTTAAGGACCAGTACGAAACAACTCCTATTCATGTGTGGGTAAACCTTGTTAAGAACGATATCCTCGACACAGAGGCCTTCCGCCAGTGGCGACCGGAGTACAACAACGCCGAGTTTATACTGGAAGACGGCAAGTATAAGTGTGGTTGGGCCATAGAGAAGATGTCGAAATCGATGTACAATGTGGTTAACCCCGACGACATTGTGGCCGACTACGGAGCCGACACCCTGCGCCTTTACGAGATGTTCCTGGGTCCGGTGGAGGCTTCCAAGCCATGGGACACCAACGGAATAGACGGCTGTTTCCGCTTCCTCAAGAAGTTCTGGAACCTCTTCTGGGATAAAGCAACCGGTCAACTCGTGGCTGACAAGCCCGCAACGGCTGACAATCTGAAGAGCGTTCATAAGCTTATAAAGAAGGTTAGCGGCGACATTGAGACCTTCTCTTACAACACCAGTATATCGGCCTTTATGATTTGCGTCAACGAACTGGGCCAGCAGAAGTGCGCCAACCATGACCTTTTGGGCAAGATTGTGGTGGTATTGGCTCCTTTCTGCCCCCACATAGCCGAGGAACTATGGCACGTTCTGGGCCACACCACAACGGTATGCGATGCAGAATGGCCTGCCTACGACGACAAATATCTTGTGGAAAACGAGGTGCAGATGACCATAAGCTTCAACGGCAAAGCCCGTTTCCAGATGCAATTCCCTGCCGACGCAAGCAGCAAGGCCATTGAAGAGGCCGTGCTTGGCAACGAACGCAGCCAGAAATACATCGACGGTAAAGACATACTGAAAGTAATAGTGGTGCCGAAAAGAATTGTCAACGTGGTGCTGAAAAAATAAGATGGTTGTTTATGACCATAAATAATAAACTGATAATACGTGAGATCAGGGACTACATGGGTATAACCCTGGGTCTTCTGCTCTACACTTTAGGCTGGTGCGTGTTCCTCCTTCCCTACGAGATTGTAACGGGAGGAGTAACCGGTTTGTCGGCCATAATCTTCTATGCCACCAAGTTCCCTATCGAGAACAGCTATCTGTTTATCAACATCTTGCTGCTCCTCGTGGCGCTGAAGGTGCTTGGACTGAAG
>CAZUWO010000106.1:0-10635 GCA_964623995.1 uncultured Prevotella sp.
CCTTAGAAGCCTCTGCTTGAGGTATGACCATGCCACAAGCTTGTATGGCTACGCCGCTCAAAACAGTGGGTTTGCCAGTCTGAAGGTCAACAGAGCAGATGCCGGTGGACTGTCCGCCGGTTGAGATTACCCAATAAAAGGTGTCAGTACGCGGGTCTATCTCACCAGTCTGATAATAGAACTGGTCGCTGGCATTGAGCAAATTGAAGCCCGTTTTGCCGATAAGGGTCTCTGTTCCGTTGTTTTTGTTTATCTTGTAGAAGTTACCGTCACTTGCCACACCGTAGAGTTGGCCGGCCTTAGTTATGCCAAGAGCCACAAAAGTATGGGTGGCGGGACCGATGGTGGTACGGGTCAAGGTGGAGTAATCCACCGTTCCCCACTCCATGTTATTGCCATCGGCGGTATAGAACTCCCCCCAAACGGTACCGTTAATGTCCTGTGCGGTCTCAAGAGCTACAAGATCGTAGCGGTTTGCATACGTTTTGGTGGTTCCTTCCCATGTGGAAGTGTTGTAATCACTTACCAGAACATTGGTCGTATTCAGATCAACAAACTCGGTATTGACTCCATACAGGTGGCCACCCTTGAGCTGAACACCGTGCTGAGCTATGACTTTCTGCTGAAGACCCATAGGATTGAAGGTCTTGCTTGTAGGCTTGAACGAGTAATAACCATACTTAGCGTTGGCCGAAGTCCATCCGTCAAGATAGCCTATGTTGGCCCACAACGTTGGAAGAGAATCGGTAGTAGCAGTTCCATCTGCCTTCATAGGTAAACCCAAACTGCGCTGCGAACGTACCTCGGGAAAGTCCTTAGGAGGCGTTGTCATCTCAAGCTGACGCGCCAACTGCCTATTGGCAAAGTTGCCATTCTCAGGATCATCGTCTGTTACAGCAGTAGGAAGTTGCCGTTCGCCAGACAGCCGATAGCCAACCGACTGTTCTTGGGCCGTTGCAATTCCTATTGGAAAAAATGCTGCCACGGCCAGAAGACCGAGGCAGCGATTCATTGTTGATGTCATTTAACTGATTTTTAACAGTTCAAACATAAATATTAACTAATAGCTCTGAATTATCTTACTTTGATTTGTCCATAACAGGACGAATGCTGCAACCCCTATAACGCTCTGTCAATGAGCTAAACTCATGCCTTTCCTGCTCTTCACGTGGAATTATCAGCAATTCATAGGGGTATCTTGAATTATATCCAGGGAGAGTACTTGTCCAGTAATCACCACAAACGTTAACATCCGTAATCTTACCACCTACTCCTGTTCCGGCACAAGGTAGGAAAATAGACTTTCCATTCTCACCCGTCACACGATAACCTCTAATTCCATTGATTGTATCTTGGGTCCATTCGCACTCGTTAAGCAGTTCATACATTTGTTTATAGGTAGGAGTATGGATTGCAGAACCAAATGCAACAGTAGCAGCATCGTCGGTAGGTTTAAGATCTAACAGTGAGTCGATAGTGTTGTAATGGTTCCACTGGTTCCTCACTTGTCTGCCCGTCTTAGGATCTTTTATTCTATTAAAGCGGGTCCAAGGATAATTACTCGATGAAAACACAGTATCAGGCTTTGTCATTGCCCAAGCATAGAGACCACCATAGCCCTCTTCTGTTGTTGCACCAAGGTTTCTGTCTGCCCAAAGAGTTCCACTTGGCAAGCCGAGATCTACAAATTCAGGGTAAGTATCCGACAAGAACGTGATGCTGTCGGCTTTAATCGTGTCGGCATTAGTTCCCTGCCATACAAGAACTCTCTTCTGAGCCGACACGGAAACAACTGCCATAAGGGCAAATATAAATGTAAATAACTTCTTCATATTGTTCTCTGCTTTTTAAATTGTTCTACTTGTTTGAATTAAAAAGTTCTATTAATAATGGAATCCTACTTCCTAAGGAACTTATAAGAAACTCCTGTGCTTGTGCGCACAATATAGACTCCGGGGTGGTTCTGATCTATAGGGAGGAAAACACTGTCGGAGTTAGATGCGGCCCTGCCGGAAACGACTTTGGCTCCAGAAACAGTGTAAACACTAACAGAAGCACCAGGTGCGAGGCCTGCAACCGTAATTCCGCCATTGTCGATACGGAAAGCCACATTGGCCTTAGGTGTGGTCCTGACAGACTGAATGCCTGTTGGCTGCACCGTAGAGGTGTCTTTCTTTGTGAAGGTAACGCTCTCTACATCGGCGAAAGCTATCTCCACGGTCGATGCTGTGGTTCGCATCACGACGCTGTCGCCAAGCTCCAACACCGGCTTCTCACTGAAAAGGAATGTCAAAGTGGAGTCACCCTTCAGATTGACATAAACCGATTCATCTTCAGCATTGGCTGTTACAGGTAGCAAAGCTAAAACAGCTAAGAGTAGAAGTAATCTTACTTTTTTCATAAGCAATGATGATTTAAGTAATTATTATTTATGAATACAATTCCTTATCTAAGCTATCAAACATGGCAAAATTAGGAAATTTATCTTAAAAGAAATCGTTTTTACCCGCCGCTTTAATAAAAATTTAAGCAAAATACCTAATTATTGTTATGGCTAATGTAAAAAATTTTTAGTATAATCATAACATTTAGGTATACATATTATGAATATATTTTGTACCTTTGAGGCAAAATTTGGAATTAAATGAAAAAGAAAGCCGAATTAATTAGATTTGCCATGGCCTTTATATTAATATGTATGGCCATGACCGAAGCAAAAGCCATACCTGCCTATCCCGGCCTAATAAAGGCGAAACAGGCCAATGGCACAGTGATAACCATAAGGAAAGTGGGCGACGAATATTGCCACATGACCGTTAGTAGGGATGGCTACCCGCTAATGTTTAATGCCAAGACGAGGAACTTTGAGTATGCCACGCTTCAAGGTTCAAGCCTTGTTGCCACAGGAAGAGTGGCTGCAGAGCCCAATAACCGTACTGCTGCAGACCGCACTTTACTGGCCAAGGTGGATAAAAAAGCCGTAATGAGCCAGTTCGATGCAGACTTTGCAAAAGCCAAAGGCAATGCGACTGAGAATTATAATACAAGCAAAAACGGAAAAGGAATTAAGAAAATAGTTCGCATAAGCGACGTGCCGACCACAGGAAAGCATGATGTGGCTGTGATTCTTGTCAACTTTGCCGACAGGTAATTCTCCACGATGAGCGACCCGGCAGCCTACTATGACGAATTCTTCCACGAAAAAGGGTTCTCTAAAAACGGCGCACAAGGCTCCGCATACGACTATTACCGCTACGGATCTAATGAAAAATATGACCCGCAATTCAAGGTTTACGGTCCTGTTACCGTAAGCATGGGCTACAGTAGCTACTCTGGCTCAGGCGGGACTACCGACACTTGGAAGATGGTTAAGGAGGCAGTTCAACTGGTTGACAGCATCTACGGTGTAGATTTCAAGCAGTTCGACACTGACAACGACGGCGTTTGTGACAACATTTACTGTATATATGCTGGCTACGGACAGGCAGACAGCCATTACAATGATGCTATATGGCCTCACTCCGGGCACCTGTCAAGGTCGGGTAACAGTATGATAAGCGACAACTCCTTCTCGGTAAAGGGCACCAAAATTGACCGTTACACCGTTTCACAGGAAATAAACGGGCAAACCGAAAAAACTTGTGGCATTGGTACTTTTGTGCATGAGTTTGCCCATGTGCTTGGACTTGCCGACCACTACAACAACAATTCAAGCTATGCATCAAACCAATTAGGCTATTGGGATGTTATGGCAAGCGGCTCTTATAACAACTATCAGAATACGCCACCTACATTTTCTGCCTTTGAACGTTACAGCCTAGGATGGCAAAATCTGCCAGAACTGGCTGCCAAGACAGACAGTATGGTGACCGTATCACCACTTGAAGACGGCGGAACTGCCTACAGAGTGAGCGTGCCCGACCGTAGTAATGAATACTTTATAATAGAGAACAGGCAGAAGAAAGGTTGGGACAAATTCCTACCTGGCCATGGTATGCTTGTTTGGCACATTGATGAGGACGCGGAAATATGGCGAAGGAACATGGCAAACTACAACGCATCACATCAGCATGTAGACATAGTAGAGGCCAACGGTACAGGCTCTACCAACGGAAAGGACAGCGATCCATTCCCGGGGTCGGCCAATATAACCTCTTATACGTTCCCATCATGGCAGGACGGCGACATATTCGGCTTTGGCTGGCTAAGAGAAAACGAGGACAGCACAGTGCAGTTCATTCTCTCTGGCTCTAAATACAAACTGGAAAAGCCATCACTAGCCGTAAGCAACGTGATGGGAACATCGGCCACGCTGTCATGGTCCGCATCACAACTTGCAACAGGTTACAAAGTTATGGTGATGCAAGGCGACAGTATTGCAGCTGAAACAACAGCAACAGAAGCCGGTGAACAATCATTCACAGGATTGCAACCGGAAACAGACTATACTGCCGTGGTATTGGCAACACTGGCCGAATACAGCTCAGACAGTATAAAAGTACCATTCACTACTCTGAAGAAGCAAATAGAAGAGACCAAGGTACAGGCTTTGGAACCTGTGGATGTGAAGCAAAATAGCTTCACAGCACGCTGGGAAGCTGTTGACGATGCAAATCGCTATCAAGTGGTTCTCTATTCTAAAGGACACGATGGTGTGGGTAAATATGGCACTGGGTTTGACGATTATTCATCTACCAGCCCCGTACTTCCTGAAGGATGGAAAGATCCGGAAAACCATTCGTCAAACAAATTGTACTATGGCACTGAGGCGCCATCGCTCAGAATAAACAACGATAGTGCAAGTCTGACGGTCAGTAAGCCTGGTTATAAACTTCAGTCGATAAAGTTCTGGCACTACGCAAGCAACACTACGGCAAGCCTTGTGGTAGAAGAAGCCGTCAATGGTACATGGACCGAACTGCACCGCTACCTGTTCAACAGAGACACAGACTCGCAACCCGATCTTTATCCACACGGAGGCAGAGCCGACTCTCTTCAACTCAACAATGCCGACAGCGTAAGGTTTACTCTCGTAAGAGCCGAAGGCCAGCGTGGATACATTCTGCTCGACGATGTATACGCTTCGTATGGTTATGACACTTATACTCCAATTGACACCGCTTATGTTAATGCCGACAACAATAAGGAAACCATGACGTACACTTTCAGTGGTCTGAATACCAGCACTAACTATTGCTATAACGTAACGGCATTAGTGGGTGAACGTACTTCTATCACTTCAGATATGATAAGCGTGACTCTTACCGATGAGCCAACAGGCATAAACAACACCACTCAACAGGATCTACAATCCTCGAATGGGGCTGCCATCTACGACTTGCAGGGACGCCGAGTGTCTACTGTTGTTAATGGACAACCTGCCCAAAGCCTTATGAAGGGCGTATATATAATAGGTAACAAGAAGATTACCATAAAATAATCGGACTTAAGAACTACAGAAACAAGCCCGGCCAAATTGCAATCTGGCAATTTGGTCGGGCTTGTTTTATTGCAAGAAGTTGTAAGGAAAGAGTCCCCTTTTTACTTCAGACTACAACATTTCATACCACTTAGAATGTAATTAACTTGCAGAAATATTTATTTTATTGTAACTTTGCATAAAATTTACAATGAAATAAAAGTATAAGTTGACTAACACTGACGCATCATCATTCATTATTCTAAACAAAGGTGAAAGCCAGGCTGTAGGGACTTTTACCGACATGACAGTATTCAGGACAAGCGGATACTCAGAGCTTGTCCGTTGTAAGCGTGACGGTAAATGGTGGATGCTAAAGACGTTGAAGCCACAATTCCGCAACGATCTTAACTATCAAGGACTGCTACACAAAGAAGCCGACATACTGATGAACGCCCAAACCGATGGCGTAGTGGTGTGCAAAGGATTAGAAACCGTCGAAGGCTTCGGCGATTGCATCATCATGGAATGGATAGACGGTAAGACTCTGACCGAATGGCTACGTGATAAGCACAAGAGAAAAGAACGCCAACGAGTGGCCAACGAGCTGATAGCCACTATAGAACGCATCCATCGCAAGCAAGTTGTGCATAGAGACCTGAAACCGGACAACATCATGATTACACGCAATGGACAGCATGTGCGCCTTATAGACTTCGGATTGGCCGATACCGACGATTCACTATTCTTCAAGCAGCCGGCAGGAACAGTGGGCTATATCTCGCCAGAACAGAGCGTTGGCAACAGGGCCGACTGCCGAAACGACATCTATAGCCTTGGAAAAATATTGCTACAGATGCGCTTAGGCTTATTCTATCACCTTGCGGCACGCAGGTGTGTAAGCTCAATGGACAAGAGATGGTACGATGCTTCAAGCGTAAGCCGCTCGGTTAGGCACATGCGACGCATTGCCACTGTTATACTTTCAGCGTTGATTATAGCAACCGGTGCAGGCGGAGTTGCCATCTACTATCAAGCGACACACAAGACAGGACAAATATACGACATAACATCCGACTTCAACGTGGGCCATCTTCGGTATCAGTCTTGGGGAGGTGCAGGCGCCACTGTGCAAACAGCCAAAGGTTGCGACGACCAAGATGTGGTAGTGCCAGCATCTGTTACATACGAAGGAATAAAATATAGCGTGCGCGAAACGGCCTTTTATGCATTCAGAGGATGCCGCAATCTCAGGACCGTTGCAGTACTAAAGAAAGGCTATTTCGCTTTTATGAAGGGTACGTTTGACGGTTGCTACAATCTGAGCGACATTATATTTCACAACCCTACCCCTCCCCGTATTGGCAATGCCCAGTGGAAAGTTGACATCACCCAAGTGTTTATGCCCCGCCATTTCGAAACAGTAAGACTTCATGTACCCAAAGGCACCATCTCCTATTACCGCAATTCGCCCTGGCGAAAATTCAAGCACATAGAAGAATGGCAATGAATGTATTGTAATAATATGACATCAAAATGACAAGAACAATTGACTACGATATCCTGAAGGCTCTACTTCACTCAATAGAGAAACAAGTTAACTTCAAGCCAAGTTCTCCCCGTGATTTCAATCATATTCGTGAAATCATCTACGAATCTACAGGTAAGACTATAGGTATCACAACACTAAAGCGGCTGTGGGGATACGACAAGGGTGAACATAAGCCATATCTTAGTACTCTAGATATTCTGTCCAGTTTTCTTGGCTATGCAAACTTTATCAATTTTTGCGACTCCATCAATGTAAAAAATACAAAAACTAAATCAAGTGAATTCTTGGAAGGAACCCTAAAAGCTGAAGACCTGGAGCCAAATCAATTGATATGCTTAAAATGGAATCCCAACAGGGTGTGCCTAATCCAATACCAAGGCAACTATCTGTTTGAAGTGAAGCAAGTTAAGAATGCAAAATTGATGGTAGGCGACACTTTCCGTTGCCAACTGTTTGTTAACGGACAGAGTCTCACTGTCTATGACCTTACAAACTCCGGACATTCCAATCTCACCTACACTTGTGGCAGAGGAGAGGGAGGTATAACAGCAGAACTGATAGAATAGCAACAATAAGGGCATTCGTCCATTCTTATTACTAAGCCTAACCTACCCACTCATTTAAAAAGCTAATCTTGCATTTCATTATCTTATTTCCCGTATAAAGCTTCCAATTTATACGGTCGTACATGACTTTGCAAGCCTCTGTGTAATAGCCTACTTTTATTAAATTTATTTCATCTGCAAGTTTTTTAAAACACCTCCAAACTTGGGTTAACTTGGGCCAATTATCTTATAAATAATTGACTAACTTTGCAAACAAGAACTTAGATCACTATAATGCAACTAATTTAAAAACACATAATATGGCTTTCGTACCTTGGAACACCCACTTAGATTCAATTTTCGATTCATTTTCTGATGGCGAACTACCTGACTCAGTGGAAACTTTAGAAAAAAGCACTTTAGGCGCATGCAATATAGAGAGATTAGATCTTTCCAAATACAAAAACTTAAAGTAATTAGCGACTCATGTTTTGAAGGATATCAATCAGTTACAGAAGTCATTCTGCCTAAGTCGTTAGAAGTATTATGTATGGAGAAGAGTATAAAAAATAATATATATCATGATATAATAAATAACCCACAGCATTATATGTCTTTTCCTGATTTAGGTAAAGCCAAATGATATATAGACAAAGCCCTTGAGCTTGCAAACAGACATAATAACTTTAAATAAATAATGAAATACATTGCTTTTTCTTGGCCTGAAATACAGGAATATATGGAATCTCCAAGGTGGGATAAAGTTGGCTTTGACTCTGACAAGAATCTATGGTTTGTATACTAAAAGACATGTTTAATAATTAATAATTAAAATTATGAAGAAATTATTTGTAATATTTGCTATGCTCATGTTAACTCTGTGTAGCAGTGCTGAAGGTAGTTATTGGCATGCTAAGTACTATGCCTATAGAAAGTATAATACAGGATGGTCTCCTTGGTCAAGGTGGATTCCTTGTGATATATACATATTTACTGGTAATGGCGGTTTTGTTGTTTATGGCGATGGTTGGGGAGATCAATATAATAAGTACACTCAAGTATACCATGGTATAGCAAAAACATCTGAATATTATGACAATGCAAATAATTTTACTATCCATATTCAGGCTATGGACTTAAAAAATGAAGCGTTGTACTATAATAATGCAGACAAATGTCAAAAAGAAAACCCTTAAATTTTATGTAAAGCATTCTAAAATTGAGTATGCTTATAAAATATTTTGATTATGTCTTATAATCTAAGTCTAAGATCTGACAGTAATTACCCTCCAATGTCACAGAATGAATGGAATAGAGCTCCTTGGAACCAAGCAAAAACTCCTGAGGAGAACTTCAATATAGCTGTCTCTTATAACTTCAGCAAAGACACTTAGGAAAGAATGCGTTCAGGGAATGTGATAGTATTAAGAGCTTAGACCTTTCCCATTACAAATTGCTTAAAGAGATTGGTGATTAGTACTTTGCAAAATGCCTATCACTTCCTGAAGTCTTACTGCCAGATTCGTTGGGACAATTAGGGAATGGGGCTTTTAATATTAAGAACCTGAATCTTTCTAAGTGCATAAAACTTAAAAGAATAGGCGCAGGATGTTTTGACGGTTGCTATACCAGTAGCTTAATGCTTCCAGCACCCTATAAAAGTGCTCCGCAAAATCTGGACACTAATATCTATATATTTATTTAATACCACAACAATTTTCAAACATTAACAAATTAACAATTAAGGAAAGTTTTTCAAAAGACATGCTAAAAGTACTTGGATCATCAAACGACAAAAATAAATACTATGTTTATCGCCTCATTGACCCCCGAAACTATCTGACATTTTATGTCGGAAAAGGTTGTGGCAACAGGGTTTTCCAACATATAAAGGATGCAAGAAAACTCCTGTCTCAGGATGAAGACGAGATTTCATTAAAGATCGCTGTCATTAATGAAATTCATGCCCAAGGCAAGGAAGTACTCTGCGTAATACATCGATGGGGACTCACCGAAGATACTGCCTACGAAGTGGAGGCGGCAGTCATTGATTGCTACCAAGGATTAACTAACATTATCAGAGGACACAGCTCTGACAGGGGAGTGGTAAGCGTAGAGGACTTTGAAAAGATTATGACAGCACCTGTATACACAGAACCGTCAGAAGACTACATTATTATTAAAACTTATCCTAATATGGTCAGCTCACTTGGGTTATATGAAGCTACTCGCCAAGCATGGAGAGCTGACATTAATAAGGCATGTAACTACAAATATGTTCTTTCTGTTGTTTATGGCATAGTTAAGGAAGTCTATGAAGTCTCAAAATGGTATACGGTTAAAGGCACTAATCGCATAGCATTCGAAGGCGAGCCTACAAGCAATAAAGATATGGTCAGTCTTAAGGGAAAAATGATACCTAAATATTACAGGAAGAAAGGTATCGCCAATCCTTTCTTGTACAAGAATAAATAACACTTTGTAAAAGGATATTACTCAAGTTTCGAAAGTAAAAAGAAGTTACAGATTCCCTCTGTAATATTACTTGCCTGTTCTCTGCTATTGTGAATTTGGCTTACTTCCGAAACTTGAGTTTTTTATGATACATTGTAATATTTTCTTCGATTATACATTGACAGACACTTCCACTTTCTTAATAGATTTAATCGACAATGAAGGTTTTCTTTCTTTACTCTTTGAATTATTAAGCTGTTCTTTGTATTTGCGATAATAGTGCTTTAAAACTACAAAATTGACAAAAATAAGACCAATATTTATAATAATTGTGATTATTGTCGAAATACATACAATTTTAAACACGAAGGAAAAAAATGAAAGACAAGCTACACAAATAAATAAAATTACAACCTGAATAAACCAGAAGATAATTATATTGCTTTCGGGTAAATAGCCACATAGACCTTTATCTTCGTCCAATTTAAAGCATGTTATGCTATTAAGATCTCCATAGTGATCCCGTAGTCTATGCATAACAAGACTGTCTCTTCTTGTGGTATATCCATGTGATATATTATAGGCACAAATTCCACTTAAAACTATACATGCAGAAATTGCTGCCATACATATTACCCATTCCGTGAAACAGCATAACTTATTAA
>CAZUWO010000107.1:0-10499 GCA_964623995.1 uncultured Prevotella sp.
GCCATTGATGCCAGCGGCATCACCGATTGGTAACCGAGGGTGCTTGACACCCTCGGAACATGGACTCCACTCCCCACTCCGACTCCAGCGGGGTCGCCCATCAGCCTAAAGGACCATGCGGTAGATGGGCGACTCCTCCGGAGTCGATGTGGGAGAAGCTCGGGAATCCTCGGGTCGGGACGACCCGAGGTTACCATACGGTGATGTCTCCGACATCATTCTGCAGCGCTGACGGAGCATCACTGCATCGTCATAAATGCGGAAGCCATTGATGCCAAAGGCATCACCGATTGGTAACCATACCCCACTTACACAGCTTTTGACGTAAGAGCCATTGATGCCGGAGGCATCACCGCTCGGTAACCGAGGGTGCTTGCCACCCTCGGATCATAGACTTCACACCCAGAATCGACCCCAGCGGGGTCGCCCAGCTGGCCTTACGGCAGGGGCATAGGGCTGATAAGCCGAAGCGGTTGTTCTGCCATCTGAGGATTGCAAAACAGAGTTCAGCAAAGGATTTTGACTGTTTTAAAGGGTGGATATTCGGCTTTTTGACCATATTAAAGGATGCGTCTCTTAGGGTTATTAGCCCTTTATTCATAAATTTGCGGAAGAAAAAGAGCAAGAATATACATTAAACGTATACTAACACAAATAAAATAAAGACTACGACACTATGAAATTGACAAAACAAGTAAGCCATTTCAGAATCGCAGCCCTTATAGCCTGCGCTGCCATTTTGCCAACTTCCGTCTTCACTTCATGCTCTGACGACGACAATGACGGCCCCGACCGCCCCTACCATTCGGTGGTTATAGGCGACAATAACCTCGTTACCTACATCACTGACAACGACAAGCTGGCCATGCTGAGGGGGATAAAGGACCTTGACGGCACCGGCAGGATATACGAAATTAACTATACCGAGGATTACGAACTGGACGATGCGCTGGAAGCTAACATTACTAATACGGGCGAATTGCTAAAGTTTGTGCAGAAAGAACTGTTCGACATAGAGCCGCAAAAGGGCACCGCCGTAATGAAGTTTACGCCGGGATGCAGCGCCTTTGCCGTACCGGAGAGGGGCTCGTCGGGCTTCCTCATGGGCCGCAACTATGACTTCTGCCATGCCACTAAGGACGCTTCGGGCCAGAAGAACGGATACATTGACATTGCGGCCTTCGTGGTTCGCACGGCTCCTAAAGACGGTTACAAGTCGATTTCGTTCGTCGACGGCTACAACTTCGGTTACAAAAGAGACTTCCATAAGGACCCGAACCAAGACCTGTCACTGCTGATAGGACTGCCCTATGCATGCCTTGACGGCATTAATGAAAAGGGTTTCGCGATAGGAGTGCTGTCACTCAACGAGGCGCCTACAATGCAAGCCGACCCCACTAAGCCCAACATCTACAACACGGTGGCCATGCGCCTGCTGCTCGACCATGCGGCAACGGTTGACGAAGCCATAGACATGCTGAAGAAATACAACATGAGGATGGCCAATACCGACCTGGAACACAACTACCATTACTTCATGGCAGACGCTAAAGGCAACTATGCCATAGTGGAATATACGAGAAACCCGAAGGTGGTAACAGAGAAATTCCCCACCAGAATGGAGGTGCTCAACGGCAACGACACGCTGCGATGCGTTACCAATTTCTATGTTTCGCCCACCATGGCCGGCACAAACGACGGCTGGGGTTCTAAGCACGGACTGGACAGATACAACACTCTGAGGAAGACCTTGCGCAGCAAGGGCTACACGCTGTCGGGCAACGAGGCCATGAACCTGCTGAAAAGCGTGGCACAAGCACCATCAGACGACATCACGTCGCAAACACAGTGGTCGGCCACATATAACCTTTCGGAGCGCACCGTGAGGCTTACGCTGCTGCGCGACTTTGCAAAGGAGTTCAAGTTCAGGATAGAATAAACGCCCAAACGGCACCAGAGCCGGAGCCACTGTCAGGGCTTCGGCCTGCCCGAGGGCCACAAAGCGCGAGGCGGTAAAATTACCATCAATCTGTGGTTATGCCCCCGTAATAGTGTTACGGCACCTGTGTAATCTGATTACGGCACTCCCGTAACCCCGTTACGGAACTTTCGTAATAAAGTTACGGCACTCTCGTAATAGGATTACGGGGGTGCCGTAACGCGTTTATGGCTTATCTTGCGGCCCGGACCGTGGCAAATACCGCCCCGCCGTGGCTGTTACTGTCCGTCGGGCTTTACGCTCAGCAGCCTCACAGTATCGGTGAATTCGCTTACTATTTCCTGTAAGCGGGGGTGGTCGTTCCTCAAAATTATAGCCGCATAGTTGAGATAGCCTTTATCGTCAGTTATAGAAGAAGAAAGAAAAAATATATTCCAGTGATTCTTGTATTGTGAAAACCAGTACTCAAACAGTCGGCTACGCATAGACTGTTTGCCATCACCCGTTTCACAAATATAAAGCATTACCTCGTTATTTTCAACAAAGAAATCCTCAACAACGGCAATAATAGTATCTCTTACCTTTTTATCGCGCGGCGATTTTTTATTATTACCGTTGATAATCGAGAACTGATAAGCCTCAGTTACGGGCAAAGAAGTGTCATCTTTCTCAAATCCCACGGCATATTGTACCCCATAGTCAGTGAGGAAACTTACAAAGCAAGTGCCGGGAACAGCACTTACCCTGTATGGTGAATTAGCATTTATGCGCTCTATGCTTAATAAATTCACAGGGTCTCAATATATTTTGGCTTCTCTCCCGTTCTTTTCTCGAAGTCCTCTATGAGCCACGCCGTCATCTTCTTAAGCGTATTCTGCTTGTTTTGCTTAACTTCCTTGACCCACTGCAGAGCCTGTTCCTTAGTCATCTTTGCCATAGCTTTCTTTTCTCCTTTCGTTTATTCCCTGCAAAGTTAAAGTTTTCCGCCGAAAGCCGCAAGCCTTTCTCTGAGAAATATTACGCCGGGCGGAGCGGGGAGCTGCCGGCAAGAGCTGGCGGCAGAGCCTGCAGGGCGGAAAGGAAAGCTGACCACGGGGCGGCCAAACTGGCACATAAAGAAAACAGCGCCACTCCATTCAGGCAAGGAATGGCGTGGCGCTGATATTAGTTTCTACGGCAGTGGCCGCAAGGTTCTTACTTAACAAGCACCTTCTTGCCATTGATTATGTAGATGCCATGCTTGGGACTGGCCACCCGCTGACCTGACAAGTTGTAAACCTCGGTGCGCTTCTGACCGGCGGCATTGCCGCTAACGGCCTTAATTCCCGTGGCTGAGCCGTCGGCACGGCTGTCAGAATAGCCGGTGCCAAATAGGCTTGAGCCACGGCGAACATTCCAGTTGGCAGTGCGGATAAAGGCTGAGTCGGCGGCAATTTCGGCAGTACCCTTAAAGGTTGTGGGGTTTACGAAGTTGTCGGCAGCCACGTCGGCGGTTATGGAGTTGGTGATAGTGGCACCGCTGCTTACCGAAACGTTGGCCGTGTCGGCTGCAAAACGTATGGCATTATTCTGTACTGTTGAGTTGGAAAGTGTGCCCCCCTTGAGGAACAAACCGGCCCCAGTAAACGACACATTGTTGAATACGGCAACGTTGTCTATGCTTCCGCCCACGCTGTAGATGCCGCCACCGTGGCCTCCAAGGTCATCTCCGTACTGGCGGGTATCGGCCTTACAGTTGGCCACAGTAGTGTTTTTAACGGCTCCAAGGGTATAGATGCCGCCGCCGAGCAGGCCCCGGCAGTCGTAGACCTGGCACGAATCAACGGTTCCTGACTGGTTATACACGGCGCCGCCCGAGCTGGAATAGCATCCGGTAAAGGTGCAGTTGCTCACGGTTCCGCCAATATTATAGACTGCTCCACCTGCATCGAGGCCCACGCAGTCGGCAAACTCGCAGTTGCTTATGTTGGTATTCTTGGCGTAAACGGCACCTCCGAGGCCGTTGCCGTAGCGCGAATGCGAGTAGTTGCGGGCAAAATAGCTGTTGGTTATGGCTGCGCCGGCAGTGCCGTCAAGGTAGACGGCGCCGCCGTTGGTGTCGGAAGAGGTCATAGACTCGGCACTGAAGAAGGCGCTGTTTTCCACTATCTTGCAAGCGTTAATGCGCACGTTGCCGGCTGCATACACTGCTCCGCCGGCAGCCTTTACGCGCCACTCCGACGCGTTGCCGCCCCTGAGGGTAAGTCCATCAATAACAGTGGGGTTGGCAAAGGTGCTTTCGCCATAGAGCACATGGTTGCTGTTGTTCTGGGTTCCTATAACCACGTTGCTCTCAACGTTCCACGAATACCTGTAGTCAGTGCCGTCCTGAAAGGCCCTTACCCACGAGTCGGCCACGTCGTCGTCGCCGTTCAGTATCGTTTCATGGGCAAATTCGTAAGGCTTTTTGCCCACGGCGCGCTCGGCTTTGTCCTTCTCCGTGCCGGCAAAACCGCCGTAAAGGCTCACGCCATCCTTAAGAGCGAAGGCGCGGGAGTTCTTCCTGTTGCTGCGGATAAGGGTTGTTGGCTTGTAGGTTCCCTCTGCTATCCACACCTCGTCGCCGGCAGAAGCCACGCCGATAATGGAGTCAATGTCGGCCGAAGCCGTTGCCCACGACTTGCCGTCGCCGCTGGTTCCGGCCTTGATATACCACACTGTGGCGGCCGAAGGCAATGAACTGCTTAACATAAAAGCTATGAAAGCAGAGGAGAGTAGTTGTCTCTTCATAAAAAAGTAATTTAAATAATAAATAATGATTAACTAAATGCTGATTCGTCGTGCAAAGGTAACCAAATTATAATATATACCACTATAACCGGCTGTTTTTTATTAAATATACACTAAAGATGCTGACACAGCAGCCCGTAAGCGGCCCCACGGCCCTGACAAACACACAATCGGGGAGGCCACTGCCATACACAATAAAACAAAAAAGGTGATGCATGAACGCTGCCATGCATCACCTTTCTGTAATAAGTTGTCAAGGCTTCAGAAACCTGACGCTACTTTATGCCGGCTTACTTTACAAGGAGCTTCACGGTCTTACCGTTGGCACGGCGTATTATCTGTACGCCCTTTGCGGCGGCGTCAACGCGCTGGCCGGCCACGTTGTAGCGCACTTCACTGCCGCCTGCCACCGGTGCGGCAACGCCGCTGATGCCCGACAGCACCGGATTCTCTACCACAACAGGTGCCTGTTTGTGGCTGAAGATGTAGCGGGGCGATGTGTAAGTGTCGGTGTATGGACGGCGTCCCTGCACTGTATACGAATAAGTGTCGTTCAGGGCCCAGTCATTCACGCTGAAGCTTGTTGAATATTCGTCGGGAGCCTTATATGGCTTCGGAATTTCCTTTCCTACGTAAGGCACGGTTATGCTGTCGCCTTTGGCCAGCTGCTGGGTTACCTTCAGGCCCTTGATGAACAGCGAGCCCACCTGGCTTGTGGGGAGTTCAATGCTCACATATGATGCCTTGGTGCCGCCGCTGAGCTGGAAGGTTTCGGTGTTCCAGTCGTTAGTGGCTGCGCCTTCAGTCCTCGACAGCTCGCTGCCTGAGGCATCATAGAGCACCACATCGAACCGTTTGGCACCGCTTCCATAGGTGTTGAGCGTTACGCTCACGTTGCCTTCGCCATTAGAAAGGTCAATAACCGGCGAGTGGAGCCACGAGATGCCGTAGTTCTTCTGGTCGCTATTGTCGAGTCCTATGCCGCCTTTTATGTCGAGACGGTTACGCATCACCCAGTCGGCACGGCTGAACTTGTCGTTCAAGTCGTACTCAACGGTCGAGAATGTGTCTGGTTGCTCAATGCTGCCCGACTTGAAGTTGCCGAAGTTTTCGTCGATAATGGCGTAGGTTTCGGCCTCTTCGGCCTTGTGGTTAACGTATGAAGTGACAATATAAGTTGTTGCCCTGTTGAGCGATTTCCAGTTGGCCGTGAAGCCGGTATTGGTAACATTAGTTGCCGGAAGCAGCGTTACCACGGGCAGGCCAAGCACCTCTATCTGGTTGGACTCTACCGACTGAACGCTGTCTTTCACTGCCTTTACATTATAATAATAGGGCTTTGAGGTGTCAATACCGGTAACGGCATAGGTGGTGTCGGTTACTTCCTTGTCCTGAACGGCATAGGTGCGGGTGCCGTTGCCACGCTGATAAACGCTCACAAGGTATGACTGGGCACCGGCCACGGGCAGCCAGTTGGCGTTGAAACCGGTCTCAGTAAGATTTGAATAGTCTGTTGCCACAGGGGCAGACACGGTACTCGTGGGCTGAACAAGTGCCACATCGTCTATCCATCCCTCACCAACGTAGAAGGCAATGACCAGCTGGCTCTTTGCCGTTCCGCGGTTAAAGGTCATAGAATAGTCTGCCCACGCGTCGGTAATGTCGACATACTGGGTCTCGACCAGTTCGGGAACGCCGTTTGATACCTGATAAAGGTAACCTATAACAGACGACCTAAGCTGCTGCCCTCCGGTATAGAGCTTTGCCTTGAGCTGCAGGGTGAAGGTGCCGGCATTGGCCGAAAGGTCTACCACAGGGGTGGTTAAGCCAAGGTCGGAGCCGCCATTGCTGCTGAGGAAGGCGGTGCCGCCGGCCTGATAAACATGCTTGCCCTGCCAGCCGGGGGTAATGGTAAGCGTGTCGGGTATATAGTCCTGACCGGCTATATCGCCCTGCTTCGGAGCCTCTTCTGTGCCTGCGGTGAACTTGTTGAAGTTCTCATAGAGCACTGCTCCCACAGGAGCCACGTCGGCTTCTTCCTGATGAGTCTGGTAGATGTCGATGTCATCAATGTAGCATTCATATGCTTGCGGCGAGAAGGTTATCTTCTCCGTGGCGCTGCCTGCGGTATAGTCGAGGGTGAATTCCTGCCATTCCTTGCTCAGGCTGACGGTGGTGTTGCCCTTGCCTTGCCTGTTAACGATGAGCTTATCACTGGCAACGGAGGAGCGGGCACGGAACTTTACGTGATAGGTGGCATCGTAACCGGTGGCGTCGAAGGCCGGTGTTACAAGCCGTCCGGGCTCCGGCCAGAAGCCGGAATTGTCCATACCGATATAGGCTACACCTCCTGCCTGAAACACGGAGGCACCGGTCCAGCCGGCAATAGCCGTGTAAGCGGCGTCTATCTTGCCCTTTGCCGCAAGGTCGGTCGACGAGGGTTTAGCCTCTGTTCCATCGGCAAACTTTGCGAAATCCTCCTTAACGAGCGATGTGGTTACGGTGATAGTGCCTTTTGCCATGGGCCTGTTCGCCCCCTGAGCAAAGGCAAAATTGGCAACAAAAACCATTATTGCTGCCAAGAAAACGCGTAATTCTTTTCTCATAAGCTTAACTGATTCTATCTAAAAATGGAAATTAAGGTGCAAACTTAATTAAGATTTCGAAGAAAAGAATCGCTGTGACTTAAACATTAATAATATTTAACCAACCTTTGTTTCCATATTGTTCTGTACGCCACCCCATGTGTTCTAATTTGCCCAAGCAGCCAATAGGGCATCGCCCATAGGCCCGAACAGCCCGCCTTTCGTATTCCATGAGCGTGGAATGCAACCGATACAGCAGAGCCGGCCAACCGTTTACAAAGGGCGGACCCATCGGTTCCGCGGTGACAAACAACCGCCATCGTGGGGTCGAACCACTGCTTTCAACGTTGTAATCCTATAGAAAAATCAATTTCGTTACGCAGCAAAGAACTAAACCTTACGCAGCAAAAAGTCTTCCGCTTGGCAGAAAAATAAAGCCCGAAAAAATGCCAGCGACGTTTACTGCTAAACTTACGTCCGAAAATAAGCAAAACATCTCCGCACTCATATCAACTCACCCATGCTTACATTCATGCAGGAGCCATTAACGCTTTCTCATTACAGCACGATGCTCATAGGCCTTTGATGATGCAAATAAAGCGGGAGTCATTGATGCCAGCGGCATCACCGCTCATTGGTTATGACGGCACTGTTGCCACGATTTGTGTGAGAGCCATTGATGCCGGCAGAATCACCGCTCAGTAACCATACCTCACTTACACAGCCTTTTACGTGAGAGCCATTGATGCCAGAGGCATCACCGATTGGTAACCGAGGGTGCTTGCCACCCTCGGGATGCAGCCACCGCACCCCAATCCGACCCCAGCGGGGTCGCCCATCAGCCTAAAGGACCATGCGACAGCTGGGCGACTCCTCCGGAGTCGGAGTGGGAGGAGCTCGGGATTCCTCGGGTCGGGACGACCCGAGGTTACTATACGGTGATGTCTCCGACATCATATCGCAACGCAGTCTGAGTATCATGGTATCGACATAGATGCAGGGGCCGGTCTTGTGCCGGCCCAAAAACAATGTCATTACCTCTTTAAATAAGTTGTCGAACATTATCTTAGGTCCAGTACAAGACCGGCCCCTGCAAGTGGATTATGGCGGATGCCTGATGCGGTTCATGCGTGAGTCATTGATGCTTTCGCTTCACCGCTCGGTGGTTATTATGGCACTGCTGCCACGATTTGTGCAGGAGCCATTGATGCCAGCGGCATCACCGATTAGTAACCGAGGGTGCTTGTCACCCTCGGAATGCAGCCTCCACACCTTGAATCGACCCCAGCGGGGTCGCCCATCTGCGGAGAGTGCCTCCCGATAGAGGCGGCTATCCTGCGGCATGGCTGAAAATCGGCCTTGGATTCTCTGCCTGTCGAAAGGCATTTTGCTGCGTAGAGTTTATATCTTTGCTGCCTAGCGAAATACTTTTTTCTACAAGATTACAACGTCGGAAGCACCATTTCCGCCCCTCATACCCGTAGTTTCCACCTCACGAAACCACCCATAAGCCATCGGTATATCTGCTGATTCAGCATGCTGTGGCTCTATACCACGGCATCGACTTGCCATAAAGCCAACGTGGTAGATGGGCGACTCCTCCAGAGTCGGATTGAGAGGGGCTCCGGATTCCTCGGGTCGGGACGACCCGAGGTTACTATACGGTGATGTCTCCGACATCATCTCTCAGCACTAAGAGGCCGGTTCGGCGATAACGTGGTGGCCGCATCGTGATGCTGAGGGGCCGGCTTAGCGATGTCTCCGATATCAATCATGCGGTCAGTGGAGATGCCTCAATGCTGCGGTGGTATCTGTATCGTGGAGACGATGAGACGAGTCCGTGCCGGCATACATACATGAGTCATTGATGCCAGCGGCATCACCGTTCGGTAACCGCAGGTCGTTTCGACCTGCGGAACACAGCCCCCACTCCCCTCTCCGACCCCAGCGGGGTCGCCCAACTGCATAAAAGGCAACGTGGCAGAAGGACGGTTCCTCCGAAGCCAGTATGGAAGGAGCCGCAGATTCTTCAAGTAGTGACAACCCGAGACCATCCTATGAGCAGCTCAATGCCATCCTATGAGCAGCTCAATGATACTCCCCGAGACACTCAATAAAAACACACGAGTAGCTCCATGCTAACTCTTGAGACGCTCAATACCCCCCTCCAAGCCGCCCAACGAACTCCCATGCCACAATAAAACAGCCACCCCGCCACGACGCCACACCCTATACCGCCTGACGGCTCTGCTCCATCCAGTCCTTACAGCAAGCCCAAACGGCACCCTCCCCTACACCTTTTATCACGTAATCAACGCCTCAGGCCATTGCCATGTTTCCACCCCCATCTGCCAAACAGCATGACGGCAGAGCTTCAACTCAGCAAGTTCCGAATTCACTTCCTACAGCACTACAAGCAGAAAAAACACCCTCCGCACGACGACACACGCCCTAACCCAGTCAAAATATTACAGCTTCAGACTTCACAGAGCAATATATCCACGGCCAAACTCTACGCCAGCAATACATCAACTCAGCAAGTTCCGAATTCACTTCCTACAGCACTACAAGCAGAAAAAGCACCCTCCGCACGACGATACGCCTCAAACCAAGTTAAAGATATTATAGTAATAAAGTGCTTTGAAATATATAATTATTGATGATTATATACTTTTAAGTGTTTAAATATAACGTAATAAAGTTATAGAAACAATAAAAGGACGACGATATAGGTATAACTCTCTGATTACAAACAAATTAGAGCAACAATTCCGTGCGCAGGAACAAGACCCTTATAAAAATAAAAACAAGAGCATAAACCAATAATAGTAATAAAAGAATAAAGCGGTATAAGAACATATGTAAATATGTCTTATACCGCTTAAGCATATATACCGCGTTGCCGGCCCTACCCTATCGCATATTGCGGATAAGGTAATCGAAGGCAGCCTTGCAGTCTTTCACCACGTCGCTACTATTATATAATGTGTCGATACGGGTGAGTCCGATATGCTGAGGTATACGAGGAGTCACCTGTCCGAACTTCTTGAAAAGGTCGTCTGTCTGCATGTACGACTGGAGCTCACGCAAAGTACCCGACCGCGAGTCATATTTGTTGGGCACGAAGAACATCTCCGTGTGCATGCCTTCAATGTGATCCTTTATCTCATTCACCACTTCTATAAAGATTCCGGTGGAGTTTATCG
>CAZUWO010000108.1:0-10427 GCA_964623995.1 uncultured Prevotella sp.
AGAGAGTTATACGTTTCATGGTGTTATACCTGTGTTATACCTGTTGTTATACCCGTTGCCTTTTCCTGATTTAGGTAGATTTTCTTAATAACAAGAGATAAAATACAAGACAGCCTCTATAACACTGTAAACGAAGACATTTTGCACTGACAAGCTAACCGCATCAAGCCCAACACTGACTCAAAACAGCAATAAAAGCTGAGCAAAACAAATGAAAAGCAACAAAAAAGGGAGCCAGTCTCCCGACCAGCTCCTTTCGATTATATAAAAATTAAAGACCAAAAATTAGGTATGAACTGACTTATAATTTGCAGATGATGCCAAGCTTTGTGGCCCTGATGAAGTTCACAATGTTGCGAATCTCGGGGCCATCGGGCACCTGCTGCTCTATCTGCAGGCAAGCATCGAACACGCTTGTCTGTCCGTGGAACACCAAGCGGTAGGCGTTGGCTATGTGCTTAATCACCTTATCACTGGTGCCGTATGCGCGTGCCATGGTGGCATTCACACCACCGTAGGCTATCGGATTGCCTCCAGCCACGATGTAAGGAGGGATATCCTTGGAGAAAGTGGTGCCAGCCTGAATCATAGAGCCAGCGCCAACACGCGTGCCGCCATTCTCGATTACCGACGATGAGAAGATCACGGCGTTGTGAATCTCACAGTCGCCGGCTATCTTGGTGCCGTAGCCAAACACGCAGCGGTCGGCCACCTTTGTGTCGTGGCTGATGTGGACACCCTCCATGAGGAAGTTGTCGTTGCCGATTACGGTCTTGCCATCTGAATGGGTGGCGCGGTTGATGACCACATTCTCACGAATAATGTTGTTGTCGCCGATTATCAACTCTGTATCTTCGCCACGGAAATGGAAGTCCTGCGGCCAAGCACCGAGCACAGCCCCTTGATGAACCTTGTTGTTGCGCCCCATCTTAGTGCCCTTCAGTATACTGGTGAAAGGCATAATGATGCAGTTGTCGCCAATCTCCACTCCCTCTTCTATATAAGCAAAGGGGAAAATCTTAACATTATCGCCAATCTTCGCTTTGGGTGAAATCTCAGCTCTTGGGCTTATATCGTTACTCATAGTTGTGTTTCCTTTATTAAAATAATTATTCCATCAGTCTACACCGCCGCCAAGAGCCTGATAAAGGCTAACCACGGCCTGCATCTTAGAGAAGTCATAGCTCACCTTGTTTATCTCAGCGTTGAGCAAATTCTGCTGAGCGGTGATAATTTCAAGATAAGTAGGATTTGACAAAGAGTACAATCTGGTTGTAGCCTCAACATTTTTCTTCAGCACATCAATGCGATGAGCCTCCAGCTTGCTCTTTTCCTCTGACGAATTATACTGCACAAGCGCGTTGCTAACCTCAGAGCCGGCTGTCAAGATAGAGTTTTGCCAAGTGTTGTAAGCTTGCTCATACTGAGTCTTGGCCACCTTAAGGCCAGCCACCAGTCGCCCATTCTGGAAGATGGGCTGCGTGAGTGAGCCAACGGCGGCAAGCAGAACCTTGCCCGGATTCACAAGTCCATTGTTGTTGGTAAACGAGCCTGAGCCACTGATGTTTATGCCAGGATAGAACTTGCTGCGCGCATTCTCTATGCCGTAGAAGCACTGGGCCAACGCCATCTCGTAGGCATGAACATCCGGACGGTTGCTAAGCATCTGGATTCCCACACCAGTTGAGAACTGTGAAGGCAGCGACTGGGAGTCGAGAGTGTTGCGCTTCTGAGCTTGTGCGGGCTCACCCATGAGGAGGCTAAGTGAGTTCTCAGCCTCACGTATTTGCCTCTGCACATCCACTTTCTGCGTCTTTATGCTGTAGTAGGCGGCTTCAGCGCTCTCCACGCTTGTTGAGCGGTAGCCTATCATGCTTTCCTTCATCATGGCCATCTTATCCCACGTCTGCTTTGCAAGCACTTCCATGCTGTCGAGTATTTCCACATTCTTGTCGAGCATGCAAAGTGTGTAGTAGAGGTTGGCCACATTACTGATCAGCGCGGTCTTGGTAGAGAGCTGATAGTCTTTCATCTGCAGCAAAGCCATTTGGGCAGAGCGCTTTGAGGAGGTTAGGCTTCCGAACAAATCAGCTTGCCAACTCACTTGCAGTGGCAAAGAATAAGCTTGGGTAGCCTTCTTGAAGTCGAAGCTCGATATGGTGCCTTGCGGCGAAAAGCTGACAGAAGGCAGAAAAGCAAGCTTAGCGGCCTTGAGCTGAGCCTCAGCTATCTGTATGTTGAGAGTGGCATTGAGCAAGTTTGGGTTGTTGGCAAGAGCCTTCTCGATGTCCTGTTGCAGAATGGGGTCGGTAAACACCTGACGCCAAGGCAGATTGCCGAAGTTGGCGGAGTCAGTCTGCAATAGCCTGTCAGTATCACTTACAGGGTCGCGTACGAGTCCATCAGTCTTCACCTCCGGGCGCTCATACTTGTCGTAGAGTGAGTGGTAGGCCTTGCAACTGCCGAGACCGACAGTTGCGATGGCTATAAATAATATATGTGATATTTTCATCTCTTGTAGCTTTTTAATCTGTTGCAATTAATCCTCCTCTTTCAGAGTGCCTTTGGCGCTTGCTGGCACATGAGCGTACTGCTGAAGCTCCTGTCGAACCTCATCGTTCTCCTCATCGTCGAACTGTAGCGGCTTGATGCGCTCTTGCAGCCACTGGAAGATGACGAACAGTGCAGGAACTATGAATATCTGAATAGCGGTGCCGATGAACATACCGCCCACTGCGGCCGCGCCAAGAGTCTGGTTGCCATTCTTGCCCACGCCACTTGCAAACATCAGAGGCAGAAGACCGATGACCATGGCCAGTGAAGTCATGAGCAGAGGACGCAGACGGGCAGCTGAACCGAGGATGGCAGCATACTTGATGGCCATACCAGTCTGTCGACGTTCCAATGCGTACTGCACGATAAGGATAGCATTCTTCGAAAGCAGACCAATCAACATGATGAGCGAAATCTGCATGTAGATGTCGTTGGAGTGGCCAAACAAGTTGGTGAAGAGGAATGCGCCCGCAAGTCCGAATGGTATTGACAGCAGCACCGACAACGGCAAGAGGTAGCTCTCATACTGTGCGCTCAGAATCAAGTAGACGAACACGAGACAGAGCACGAAGATAAGGGCTGTTGAGTTGCTCGACTCAGCCTCTGAACGGCTCAGTCCAGAATACTCGTAAGTGTAGCCGTCGGGCAGCGAATTTTCTGACACTTCTTTCACAGCCTGCATCACCTGGCCGTTAGAATAGCCATCGTTAGGAGTGATACTCACGTTGATGGAGGTGAACAGGTTGAAGCGGTTGATGTTAGAAGGACCGTAAACGCGCTCAAGCTTCACAAACTCGTTCACAGGAGCCATCTCTCCAGTTGCCGTCCTCACGTAGATATTTGAGAGGCCCTCGAGCGTCTTTCTGCTTTCAGGAGTGCCCTCTATCATCACACGGAATAGCTTACCGTAGAGGTTGAAGTTTGATGCGTAGAGGCCACCATAGTAGCCCTGCAGCACCGACAGCACCGTGGAAGGACTTATTCCTGCCTGCTTAGTCTTAGCCACATCCACATGCACCATGTACTGAGGATAGTTCGGGTTGTAAGATGTCATGGCAGTTTGAATCTCCGGACGCTTGTTAAGCTCTGCGAGGAAGCTTTTCGTAATGTTGTAGAACTTGTTGAGGTCGCCACCGGTCTTATCCTCCATGGTCATGGTTACACCGCTTTGTGCAGAGAAACCAGGTATCATAGGTGGAGCGAAGGCCAAGATCTGAGCATCCTTGATAGAAGCAGTCTGCTTGTATATCATGCCAAGCACCGACTTAGCCTCCAGTGGATTAACGAACAAAGCTGTGGGATCGCCCTGCTTGATGGCATTCTTTATACGTATAAACAAGCCATCCTCGCGCTCGTCAAACGACTTCAGCTTGATGATGAACGTTGCTTGGTCAGAGCCCTGACCGGCTATGAAGTTGTAACCAGCAATACCCTCACGACGCTTGATGGCCGGATTGTTGGCAAGCATCTTGTCAACCTCGTTCACAATCTCCTGCGTGCGGGCCTGAGAGGTACCAGGATTTGCCGATATGGTAACAAAGAGTGTACCCGTATCCTCGTCTGGCACAAGTCCAGTCTTGGTGCCTTCCATACCAACAATCAGCAAAGCAATACCCGCAACCACTGCAAGTCCGGTGATGAGCTTGTGGTTGATGACATGCTCCACACCTTTCTCATACTTCGCTGTAGCCTTTTCAAACATGCGGTTGAATCCTGCATGGAAGCGGGCAATGAAGTTTTTGTTGGTCTCGTCCTTTTCCTCATCCTTCGGTTTAAGGAGCACTGCGCAGAGGGCAGGCGACAGGGTAAGGGCGTTGATGGCCGAGATAACGATAGACACAGCCATCGTGATACCGAACTCACGATAGAAGGTACCACTCGTGCCGCCGATGAACGACACTGGCACGAACACTGCCGACATCACGAGGGTGATGGAGATGATGGCACCCGAAATCTCGTTCATGGCGTCGATGGAAGCGGTCAGCGCGCTCTTGTAGCCTTGGTCGAGCTTGGCGTGGACAGCCTCTACCACCACAATGGCATCGTCCACCACAATGGCAATGGCCAACAGCAACGCCGATAGCACAAGCAAGTTGATTGAGAAGCCAAACACCCAAAGGAAGAAGAAGGTACCAACAAGGGCCACAGGCACTGCAATCATAGGAATGAGCGTTGAGCGGAAGTCCTGCAGGAAGATGTAAACCACGAGGAATACCAGCAGCAGCGTGATGATAAGCGTCTTGACCACCTCATGAATACTTGCGAAGAGGAATTCGGTTACATCCTGCTCGATGGTGTATTCAAGTCCCGGTGGGAAGCTCTTTGACGCATTCTCCAGTGCAGCCTTAACGTCGGTAGCTATCTGAGTGGCGTTGGACCCGGCTATCTGCTGCACCATACCCATCACAGCGGGGTGGCCGTTGTTGATCAGGTTCACATTGTACTGAAGCGAACCCAACTCAACCTTGGCCACATCCTTCAAGTGCAGGGTCTGTCCGGTGGTGTTGCTCGTTATTATAATGTTCTCAAACTCAGGCGCGCTCTTCAGACGACCAGTGTAGCGGAGGGCATATTCATAGCTCACGTCGCTCTGCTCGCCCACCTTACCAGGAGCTGCCTCAATATTCTGCTGAGCCAAAGCACCGGTAATATCGCTAGGAACCAGCCCGTATTGCTTCATCTTGTCGGGCTTGAGCCATATACGCATAGAGTAGTTGGCGGTGGAAGGACTCGTCACATCGCCCACACCACTGATACGCTTCAGCATTGGCACAATGTTGATATTGTTGTAGTTGGTTACGAACTGGCTGTCATAGCGTCCGTCTTCCGTTGTCAGCGAGTACATGATAACGTTACTCGTCTGACGCTTGATAACCTGCACACCCACTTGCGTAACCTCAGACGGCAGCAAAGCCGTGGCTTGGCTCACTCGGTTTTGCACGTTCACGGCAGCCATGTCAGGATCGGAGCCTTGCTTGAAGTAAACCGTTATGTTGGCAGAGCCATCGTTTGTGGCGGTAGAGGTCATGTATGTCATGTTCTCCACACCGTTGATGCTCTCCTCAAGAGGGGTGATAACCGACTTCAACACGGTTTCAGCATCAGCGCCGTTGTAGGTGGTTATCACCATAATGGTTGGCGGTGCTATGTCAGGGTATTGCTCGATAGGGAGCGATACCATACCAATCAAACCCAGCAACACGAAGAAGATGGAAATCACCGTCGACAGTACCGGGCGTTTTATGAAGTTTGTAAATGTCATGATTTCTCAGTTTCTGATTTGTTTACTTGCTCTTCATTGCGTTGACAAAGCCTTTGGCAGTGCTTTGGTCTTTGCCGAGCGCCTGAGCTTTCTTTATGTTTTGCTCGTACTGAGCCTCGGTTATCGGGGTTATCTCCATGCCGTCGCTGAGCTTGGTGAGGCCCTTGGTAACTATCTTGTCGCCGGCTTTCAGTCCGCTGGTCACCACATAGTTTGAGCCGTCGTTTTCGGGATTAACCTTAATCTCGGTGTATTTCACCTTGTTGCCCTCAGTGAGCAGATACACGAATATCTTGTCTTGCACCTGCGAGGTGGCTTCCTGCGGTATCACGATGGCATTGCCGTTGTTTTGCGGAATAACAATCGAGCCGGAAGCACCGCTGCGGAGCAGATGCTCGGGGTTGGCGAAGTGGGCTATCATAGAGATGCTGCCGGTGGCGGGGTCGACCACACCACTCATCTTCACCACCCTGCCCTCATGATTGTAGGTGCTGCCGTCGGCAAGCTGCAGTTGCACTGCGGGGATGTCCTTGATGGCCATTGTAGCGTTGCCGGCTTTCTTGGTAAGGGTGAGCATGTCCTTCTCTGTCATTGAGAAGAACACCTCTATAGTGTTGGTGTTGGAAACTGTTGTCAAAGGAGTTGCTATCGAGGGGCTTACGAGTGCTCCCACCTTATATGGCAGACTGCCGATGTAGCCGTTGGCCGGACTGTGTACGGTGCAGAAGCTGAGGTTCTCGCGAGCCGAGGCAAGCGCAGCCTCAGCCTGAGCCACAGAGGCTTTGGCCGTCTCATAGCTGTTGAGCGAGTTCTGAAGCTCGTAGTTGCCGATGATTTTGTTTTTAAACAGGGCTTCGTTGTTGGTGTAAGTCAGCTTGGCTTGGTTCAGCTGAGCCTTGGCCGAGTTCACGGCTGCCGCAGCCTGGCGCACTGCTGCCTCGTAAGTCTCGCTGTCGATGGTGAAAAGCACCTGTCCTGCGCGCACGGCTTGGCCCTCTTGCACATAGACTTTAGTGATGAAACCAGAGACCTTCGGTCTGATTTCCACATCCTGAATACCTTTCAACGTTGCCGGATAAGTGGTGTGCAAGGTGGCATTCTGGGTTCCCAATGTTCTTACCGGGAACTGGTTGTCGCCACCCAATGAGGCTCCGCCGCTCTTAGAGCAACCTGTCAGCACCGTTGCCGCTACGGCAACAGCAAACAATAACTTAATCTTTTTCATACCTATATAATTACCAATTTTGATTATCTAAATCTACGAATCGGAACTTTTTATCTTTAATTTTATCCTTGTTTTATACCAATTGAATGAAACCTTACTTTGTGTGAAAACTACAATCTCACTTTCGGTTTTCAACGCTGCAAAAGTACAAATTATAATCCAACGCAAAAACGATATATGTTATATTTAACGTTTTTTGTGTTGAGAATGGTAGAAAGTAAGCTTTATTAGTTGTTGCCCTCATACTCGTCGAGGGCCTTTCGCATCTTCTCACGGCCGATGGCTATGAGCCGCTCCGACTTGTCGTAGTCGTTGCCGCCATACCGCTTCATTTGTATGGAGAGGAGAATGTCGGGTGGAGTGAGGCGGATTTGCAACTGCGCATTCTGATGAATCATGATGCTGGCGGTGCGGTTGAGCAGGGTGAAGTAGTTGATGTCAGACTGCAGGGCGTCGGGCAGCAGCTTGCTGAGTGCTTTCTGCACGGTGGATGAGTTCTCCTTGCGCTTGTCCACCATGCTCTTAAACAGCAGCTCGCCCTTGTAGTCGTGGCCGCAGACGTCTACTCCCACGAGCAGGTCGCCAGCTTTTCGCTTCACCCTGTTGAGCGGCAGCGGATTGGTGGTGCCCCCGTCGATGAGCAGTTTGCCGCCGCGACGCACTGGTTCGAAATAGCCCGGCAGCGAGATGCTGGCGCGTATGGCCTCATACATGCTGCCACCCTTGAACACCACCTCGTGGCCCGTCTCCCAGTCGGTGGAGATGGCTACAAACGGTATCTGCATGTCGCTTATCCGCATGTCGGGTATCACGGCTTTCATGGCTTCTATTATGCGCTTGCCCTTCACGAAGTGGTCTATACCGAGCGAGAAATCGGTGAGCTCGCGGATGCGCTTCTTGTCGATTGTCTTCATCCAGTTGCGGAAGTCCTCGAGATGGCCGCTGGCATACATAGCGCCCACGAGTGCTCCCATCGAGGTGCCCGCTATGGCGTGGATGTGATAGCCGCGGGCCACGAGCTCCTCTATGGCGCCAACGTGGGCCAAACCACGTGCTCCGCCACTCGAAAGCACTAAGGCCACTTCCTTTCTGTCGCCGCGCATTTTCCTCGCCACGAAGTCTTTAATCTCGGTATACAACATGTTAGTCATATTACATTATTTATATGTCAACTGCCGATGCCCATTTCGGCGGCTTTCTGCTGCAAGAGCCGCATCAGGGGTTCGCGCTCGTTCTCCACCTTTCCTTCGAGCACCGCGTCCTTGAGGGCTTTCTTCAGCTCGCCCACCTCTCGCGAGGGCTTCAGGTGGAAGAGCTCCATAATCTCGTTGCCGTCGATGCAGGGCTGGAAAAGGCGCGTGTAGTCTTTCTTCTTCAGTTCGTCGAGCTTCTGCCTCACTGTTCTGTAGTTGTCGAGGAAGCGCTGCTTGCGCACTTGGTTCTGGCTCGTTATGTCGGCTTCGCACAGCATCATCAGGTCGTCGATGTCGTCGCCGGCGTCGTTTAGCAACCGTCTGACGGCGCTGTCTGTAACCTCGTCGTCGGCAATCACTATCGGGCGCATGTGCAGGTCCACCATTTTCTGCACGTATTTCATCTCGGCGCCCATTGGCAGTTTCAGCCGTCGGAAGATGGAGGGTATCATCTTGGCCCCGAGATAGTTGTGGTTGTGAAACGTCCAGCCCGCCACGGGGTCCCAGCGCTTGCTCTTGGGCTTGCCTATGTCGTGGAAGAGCGCCGCCCACCGCAGCCACAGCCTTGTGGCGGGGTTGCTGTCGGGGTTGCCGTCTTGCGCCCTGCACACGTTGTCGAGCACCTCCAGCGTGTGGTAGAAGTTGTTTTTGTGGGCTCTGCCATTGCGCGTTTCCACTATGTCGAGGTTCGTCAGCTCGGGCATTATTATCTGCAGCAGTCCGCAGCGCTGCAGGTCGATGAATCCGCGGCTTGGCGTGGGGGTGAGCATTATCTTGTTCAGCTCGTCGATGATGCGCTCTCCGCTCACTATCTTTATTCTCTCGGCGTTGCGCTGCAGGGCGTCGAACGTTTCGTCGTCGATGTAGAATCGCAGCTGGGTGGCGAACCTTACGCACCTCATCATGCGCAGCGGATCGTCGCTGAAGGTGGTGTCGGGGTCGAGCGGGGTGCATATCACGCCCTCTTCAAGGTCGCGCACGCCGTCGAAGGGGTCGACGAGCTGGCCGAAGCGGTCCTTGTTGAGGCACACGGCCATGGCGTTGATGGTGAAGTCGCGGCGGTTTTGGTCGTCTTCCAGCGTGCCATTCTCCACCACGGGGTTGCGGCTGTCGTGGCTGTAGCTTTCCTTGCGTGCGCCCACAAACTCCACCTCCATGCCCTTGTACTTCACCTGAGCGGTGCCGAAGTTGCGGAATACGGCTATGTGGGCCTTGCCCCCGAGCAGCGACTTCAGTGCCGACGCCACGCGAATGCCGCTTCCCACCACCACGACGTCGATGTCGCTGGACGGGCGCTGAAGGAAGAGGTCGCGCACGTAGCCTCCCACCACGTAGCAGTCCACGTGCAGGCCGTCGGCAGCCTCCGATATTTTATGAAATATGTCTTTGTCGAGCAGCTTCGCAAGCTGTTCGTTGGTAAGATGTATCATTGCTTTTCGCTTGTTGAACCAGTAGGTTTTTCGCCGTATTGCGGTTCTTTGTCATGTTCTTGCGATGTGTAGGCGTCGGTGAGCCGCTTCAGGTTCTCTTCCTCGCCCACTACCCACACTATGTCGCCGGCCTCAAACCTGCGCTGCGGCCCTATCATCGACAAGTCTTCCTGCTTGCTGTCGTTGGCCAGTCCCACCACCATGCAGTTGTATTCGTCTCTGATGCCGCTCTCCTTGAGCGTTTTGCCGAGCAGGGGGCTGCCTTCGCCGATGAGGTATTTTCTCAGCTCCATCTCGTTCTGCTCTGCGTCGGCCACGGGCGGATAGGTTTCGCTCTTCATGGCGGCGCTCATGGCGGAGAGCTGCGAGTCGTTGCCGATGGCTTCTATCTCGTCGCCGGGGAACACCACTGTGGAGCCGCCGGGTATGTTAAGCCTCCGCCCGCCGCGGATGATGCTGCTCACGTGCACCCCGAAGCGGTTGCGGGTGCGCAGCTGGGCGAGGGTCTTGCCGGCCCACTCCGACTCTTCCGGCACCGTCATGGTGGCTATGTGTATGTCGTGGTCGAGCAGTGTGTTTTCAAACACGGGGTGCTGCCGTCCGGTGGCCCTTGCGGCCATGTCGCGCGACTCAAGGTTGCGCACGAAGTGCTTCTCCAGCCTTATGCTGCGCTCCTTCACTCCCCTCGACGCGGCCATCACCGCCACGGCTGCTGCGGCTATGGCAAGGAGGAAGGCGTTGGTGAACTTTGTAAGGTAGTTGCA
>CAZUWO010000109.1:0-10410 GCA_964623995.1 uncultured Prevotella sp.
TATAGGAAAGCTTGTTGGCAGCAATACTGCACGCTATCTCAATATGGGAACGTTTCATAGTATATTTGCCCGCATTCTGAGAGCAGAGGCATCGAGTCTTGATTTCAATTCTAATTTCACAATTTACGACGAAACCGATTCGCGCTCGCTTATAAAAAGAATAATTAAAGACTTCAAATTAGACGACAAAAAGTATAAACCGTCAACTGTTCATTCTGTTATCTCGATGGCAAAGAACCATCTTGTCACGGCAGGGGAGTATAGTGCCGACGAGAGTGCACTGGCACGGGACCGCGATATGCAGATGCCGCTAATCTACAAGATATATGATGCCTATCAGGAACGTTGCAAACAAGCAAACGCAATGGACTTCGACGACTTGCTATTGCTTACATATCAGCTGTTTAAGACTCATAATGACATCAGAAACAAATATGCCGAAAGGTTCCAATACGTACTTGTGGATGAGTATCAGGATACTAACAACGCCCAGCAGAAGATAGTTTGGCAGCTGACAGCTGAAAATCAGAACGTATGTGCGGTAGGAGATGACTCACAAAGCATATATAGCTTCCGTGGAGCAAACATAGACAACATTCTTGGATTTAAGGATTTATATAATAATGTGAGAATTTTCAAGCTGGAACAGAATTACCGTTCCACCGAGCTTATCGTGGAAGCGGCCAACAGTTTGATAAAGCACAACGTGAGACAGATACCCAAGGAGGTGTTCAGTGAAAAGGGTAGAGGCGATAAACTCGTATATAAGCCTACCTATAGTGATAAGGAAGAGGCCTCAGTGGTGTGCTCTGACATTATGAAAATTAAGAGACAAGACAACTGTTCATATTCAGATTTCGCCATTCTCTACCGCACCAATGCGCAGAGCCGCCCCTTTGAAGAGCAACTGCGCAAGCAAGACATACCCTATCGCATATATGGCGGACTCTCATTTTATCAGCGCAAGGAGATAAAAGACATAATAGGCTACTTCAGAATAGTGAACAATCCTGACGATGAGGAGGCCTTCATGCGCGTGATTAATTACCCTACACGTGGCATTGGCAACACCACCGTTGCCAAAATACAGCAGGCTGCAGCGCAGAATGCCGTGAGTCTTTGGGACGTTATTTGCAATCCAGACTCTTGTCATCTAGATGTCTCACGGTCAACACTTGCCAAACTTGACGGCTTTAGGGCTATGATAGAGTCTTTTTTCAAGTTAGCATTGGAGGAAGACGTATATGAATTCGGCAAGAAAGTTATAGAACTGTCGGGTATTAAAGGAGACTTAACGGGTGGAAGTAACCCTGACGACTTGGCAAGAAGGGAGAATGTGGACGACTTCTTAGGCAGTTTGAGCGATTTTGTTGAAGCACAACGCTCTGAAGGCAACGAAAACGAGGTGCACTTGAGCGATTATCTGCCAACGGTAAGCCTGCTAACGGATGCCGATAATGACAATAATCTGGGCGATACTGTGTCACTTATGACGATACACAGTGCAAAAGGGCTCGAATTCAAAACCGTTTTCATTGTTGGAATGGAGGACAACATCTTCCCAAGTCCCATGTCTTCGTCATCGGTAAGGGGATTGGAAGAGGAGCGAAGACTACTCTATGTGGCCATAACCCGTGCAGAAGATCACTGCATTCTTACGAGTGCTGATAACCGTTTCAGATATGGTAAGGTTGAGTTTGAGACTCCAAGCCGCTTCCTACGTGATATAGATCCGAGCCTAATTACCGTTGTCGGCAACGGAGGATTGGGCTTTCAGACAACAAATGTACGTCCACAACCTCGCCGTTTAGTTTCAGACAGCTTTTGGGGCAGCAACTCTGCAAGGCCGAACCATAATCCAAAGCTGACGAGAATAGCTTCTCGGCCAAAAGAAACATTCACTCCTGAATCCAAATTGCAGCCAGCTCATGGAGCTGTTTCTGATCCATCGTTGCCCAAAGGTCTAAGGGTGGGCGCCACTATTGGTCATAAAGTATTTGGCACAGGCACGGTAGAGAGCATTGAAGGAACCGGTCCAGACACCAAAGTAAGGGTGAAATTCAATTCGGGAGATACCAAAATACTGCTTTTGAAGTTTGCAAGAATAGAGATTATTTCATAATAATGGCTTTTTGAAGCATGGTTGCAGCAGAGTCTTGCTGATTATTTCGGTTGGCAATTTTGTTGTTGCCAACTTCTTTTTGTTGCAAATCTGCAAAGTGGAAGTAGTCGTTTCCGCATTTATTTAGCTTGATAATGTTTCATGAAAAACTTAAGACTGCGATTGTAATTGTCTGCATTACAAGTCGAAACAAGTAGGATACGCAACTGAATCCATGTTTCCCACCTTGCGATTTTGCATTTAAAAAGGACGCTAAGGCTTGATTGTGGGCTGAAAATTTTGTAATTTTGTATCAGCTTTTATGGCAATTATTTGATGCTCACTTAGCCATAAAAACTCTACGAAAACGATTCCAGACTGAGCAAATTGTTTTGTCATAAATTCCTTTTTGATTCGTAAACTCGTTACGACACTTCTGTAATCGGATTACGGGGCAGCCGTAATCGCGTTACGGAAGTTTCGTAATCATGTTACGACAGTCCCGTAATCGGATTACGAGGCAGCCGTAACAACTTTACGGTTCAGACTCCGAGTTTTGGTATGTTTCAGCAGCATACAGAAGCAAGGTAAGAGCAGAAATAGAAAATGGTGGTAAGAATCGCTCTGACCACCATTGTATCAAATAATTATAAGTAATTACGCTGTGCAGAGACAACCTATTTGGCCTCCGTCATCACTCCTTCCAGATAGAGACGGGTAAGCTCCGGCACGCCATTAGTTCTGATGGTAATGGTCTTTTTGAAGTGTCCGGGAAACTTGTTCTTGCCATTATAGGTAACCACAATCTTGCCTTGCTGGCCCGGAGCAATAGGCTCTTTAGGGTAGGATGGCACGGTGCAGCCACAACTGGCTATGGCCTGATTGATAATCAAAGGCTTATCGCCATCGTTTACAAACGCAAACTCAGCCTTTTGTACAGGGCTCGACTCCGAGAATGTGCCTACATTCTCAGTCAGTTTTGTGAATTTTATCTTTGCTTGGGCCGAAACGTAGCTCACAGAGCATAGGGCCAAGACTATAATCAATAACGTCTTTTTCATTTCTATCATGTATTCTTAATGGTTGCAAATGTAATGCTTTTTTCTGAACACAACCTATATGAGCCATTATATTTTCTATTTTTAAAACAGAATTAACATTGAGTGCAACTAATTTTTACTAAATTTATAGTACCTTTGCGCAAAATTTCAATTCAAGTAAGATTATGTATCGTACAAACACTTGTGGCGAACTGAGGCTCACTGATTCAGGCAAGACAGTAACTCTTGCAGGCTGGGTGCAGCGAATCAGAAAGATGGGCGGCATGACTTTTATTGATCTGCGCGACCGTTATGGAATAACGCAGTTGGTTTTTAACGAGGCCGACAACAAGGACCTTTGCGATCAGGCTAACAAACTTGGCCGCGAATATTGCGTTCAGGTTGAAGGCAAGGTGTCGGAACGCCAAAGCAAGAATCCCAATCTGCCAACAGGAGACATTGAAATATTAGCCGAGAAGCTGAATATACTAAGTCCGAGCCTTACTCCTCCATTCACAATAGAGGATGATACCGATGGAGGCGACGACATAAGATTGAAGTATCGCTATCTGGATTTGCGACGTCCGGTGGTTAGAAAAAATCTGGAGCTGAGGCACAGAATGACCATTCTGATTCGGAATTTCCTTGACAGTAAGAACTTTATAGAGGTGGAGACACCTGTTCTCATAGGTTCAACGCCCGAAGGTGCACGCGACTTTGTAGTGCCTTCGCGCATGAATCCAGGTCAGTTCTACGCTTTGCCACAGTCGCCGCAAACTCTAAAGCAGCTGCTTATGGTGGCAGGCTTTGACCGTTATTTCCAAATTGCGAAGTGTTTCCGTGATGAAGACCTCAGGGCCGACCGTCAACCAGAGTTTACTCAGGTTGATTGCGAAATGTCGTTTGTTGACCAAGACGATGTAATTAATCTGTTTGAGGACATGTGTCGCATGCTCTTCAAGGAAATAAGAGGAGAGGAGCTGCCCAAGTTGCAGCAAATGACGTGGGCCGAGGCTATGAAACGCTTTGGTTCTGACAAGCCAGACTTGCGCTTCGGAATGGAATTTGTCGAGTTCATGGATACTCTAAAAGGAACTGGTTCCTTCTCTGTGTTCAACGAAGCCAACTATATTGGCGGCATCTGCGTGCCAGGCTGTGCCGACTATAGTCGTAAACAGCTCAATGAACTCACCGATTTCGTAAAGCGTCCGCAGATTGGTGCCAAGGGACTTGTATACATTAAATATAATGCTGACGGTACAATCAAGAGCTCAATCGACAAGTTCTATACCCAAGAGCAGTTACTCAAGGTTAAGGAAGAAGCAGGAGCCAAGGACGGAGACTTGGTTTTGATCCTCTCAGGCAACAATGCCAACAAGACTCGAATACAGCTTTGCTCGCTTCGCCTTGAAATGGGCAACCGCTTGGGGCTGCGCGACAAGAATGTGTTCAAGTGTCTTTGGATTATCGATTTCCCACTGTTTGAATGGAGCGATGAGGAACAACGGCTCATGGCTACGCACCATCCGTTTACCATGCCCAATCCCGACGACATTCCTTTGCTTGATGAACATCCCGAGAAAGTACGCGCCAAGGCCTACGATTTTGTATGTAACGGAATAGAAGTAGGTGGTGGCTCACTCCGTATCCATGACACTCAGCTGCAGGAAAAGATGTTTGAGGTTCTAGGTTTCACCAAGGAAAGGGCCGAGGCTCAATTCGGCTTCCTCATGAATGCATTCAAATACGGAGCTCCCCCACATGCAGGCCTGGCCTTTGGACTTGACAGATTCGTGAGCATTTTGGCTGGTCTTGACAGTATACGCGATTGTATAGCATTCCCGAAAAACAATAGCGGGCGCGATGTAATGCTTGATGCGCCTGGCGTTTTGGACCCCAAACAATTGGAAGAATTACATTTGAAGGTTGATTTAGGTCAAGAAAACAACTAAAATAAATAAAAGTGGCTCTTAATGAGCCACTTTTTGTATTGAAAGGTATTGACAAACCGGAAGAATTTTGTACTTTTGCAACAGTAAAAGATAATTAGATTGTAAGTTAAAGACAACAGGAAAATTATTTACTAAAATTATGACAGAGAAGAAAACAACAAAGAGTGCTGCTACAAAGAAGACAGCCACAGTAAAGAAAGCCGCTAAGACTGCTGCTAAAAAGAAAGTTGAAATTGCTCTGAATGCAGAGAACGTAGGCTTCAAAGCCGGTGATGTTTACAATGCTTTAGCTGCTGCAGGAACTGCACTTACAGTTGCTGAGATTGCAAGCAAGGCTGGAATTAGCGCTGAAGAGGCTTATTTGGGCATCGGTTGGCTCTTCAAGGAGGGCAAGGTGCGTGATGAGGACAACAAGATTGTCCTTGCCTAATGTGAAAAATTAAGCAAAAATACTTTGGTGCGGAGCTTATTTTAGTTTAAGCTTCGCACTTTTTTAATTGTCGTGTTAAGGGATCTGGTCATCATATTATGCGAAGCCGGGACTGAAGGGCTGCCTTTGAAGAAGATTGTAAAGCATGTTTACAATCTAGAAAACAGCTTATTTAATCCTTTGAACTATGATGACATTCAGAGAAAGATAACCATTTATTTAAGGAAACGTAGCTTACGGGGCAGCGATATGTTCCTCAGGCCATGCCGAGGGCGATATTCACTTAATTTCAACAATGCAAGAATTAAGGCCATTTTGGCCGATATTGACAATGAAGGGAATGATACTGGCGGCGGAAGTGGATTTAAAGACTATTCGGATTGGCCAATGTTGGATCTGTTTTAGGGAAGATGGCTCCCTGTTCGTATAAATAATAGGAACAACAAAGTATATAACTATAATCTAAAAATACTAAACAAACATGAGCAAATACCTATTAGGATTCGACGTAGGGAGCTCTTCTGTTAAGGCTTCTCTCGTTAACATTAATACAGGAGTAGTGGCTGCAGATGCCCATTTCCCTGAGACAGAGGCCCCTATCACAGCAGTAAAGGCTGGATGGGCCGAGCAAGATCCGCAAATGTGGTGGGACTATGCCAAGAAAGCGCTTAAAACCATAATGGAAGCCACGCAAGCAAGTGGCGATGACATTGCCGCAATAGGCATATCTTATCAAATGCACGGACTTGTATGCGTTGACAAGGACCTCAACGTATTGCGCCAGAGCATTATTTGGTGTGATTCGCGTGCTGTGCCTTATGGTGAAAGAGCCTTCAACTCTATAGGGCAGGCTCAGTGTCTTGAGCATTTACTCAATTCTCCAGGCAACTTTACAGCTGCAAAGTTAGCTTGGGTAAAGGAGAACGAGCCGCAACTGTTTGAGAAGATCTATAAGATAATGCTTCCGGGAGATTATCTTGCCATGAAGCTATCGGGTGAAACAACAACTACAATCAGCGGTCTTTCAGAGGGAATGATGTGGGATTTTAAAGAGAAAAAACCGGCAAAGTTCCTGTTAGACTATTATGGCTTTAGTGAAAACATACTCTCCACTATTGTCCCAACATTCTCAATTCAATGCAAGGTCAGTAAGAATGCAGCACAGGAAACTGGACTTAAGGAGGGCACACCTATAAGTTATAGAGCCGGAGACCAGCCAAACAATGCGCTGTCGCTAAATGTTTTCAACCCGGGAGAAATTGCAAGTACTGCTGGAACCAGTGGTGTAGTCTATGGAGTGTTGGGCGAAGTTGGCTATGATCCTCAGAGCAGGGTTAACACTTTTGCCCATGTCAACTACACACAGGATATAGACAGACTTGGGGTTCTGCTGTGTATCAATGGCACTGGCATCCTAAACGCATGGATGCATCGCAATATTGCACCTGAAATAAGTTATTCTGAGATGAACAAGCTTGCAGCAACAGCGCCAATAGGCTCTGATGGTGTGAGCATAATTCCCTTTGGCAATGGTGCAGAAAGAGTACTTTGCAACAAAGAAACCAATTGTTCCATCCATGGAGTCAACTTCAACAAGCATAATAGGGCTCATCTTTTGCGTGCTGCCCAAGAAGGTATCGTGTTCAGTTTCTGCTATGGTATGGAGATAATGGAGCACATGGGAATGGATATTAAGAAAATTCATGCCGGTAAAGCAAACATGTTCCTTAGTGACATTTTTAGAAAAACACTGGCCAATGTAAGTGGAGCAACTATAGAACTTTATGATACCGACGGTGCAGCAGGTGCAGCAAAGGGAGCTGGCATTGGCTGTGGCATATACAGAGACAATGATGAGGCATTTGCCACACTGAAGAAACTTGCTGTGATAGAGCCAGATGAGCATCAGCGTAGTGCGTATCTTGACGCTTACGCCGAATGGAAAGATGTTCTGTCTAAGGTAATAGGCTGATTCGAAATTATGTATATTGGGAAAGGCAACATGAAAATTCATGTTGCCTTTTTATCTATATGTGTGGAAAGACTGATTAAAATTCAACCAAACTACATGGTTTTAATAAAAAAGTATTACCTTTGCGAAAAATAAAAAAGAATCATGACTAAATCGCATAATCATCTTGTTATAATGGCAGGAGGTGTAGGAAGCCGCTTCTGGCCTATGAGTACCAGAGAGAAACCAAAGCAGTTTATTGATGTGCTTGGTGTGGGACGAAGCCTCATACAGCTTACATTAGACAGATTTCAAGGAATAATCCCGAACGGGAATGTCTGGATTGTGACAAATGAGAAATATGCAGATTTGGTAGAACAGCAACTTCCAGAAATAGATAGTAGCCACATCTTGAAGGAACCTTGTCGCCGTAACACTGCCCCATGTATAGCTTATGTGAGCTGGCGCATAAGAACCGTCGACAAGAATGCCAACATCGTAATTACGCCGGCTGATCATTTCGTCGTAAATACGCAAGAATTCAAACGTGTTATTAAGATGTGTCTTGACTTCACATCTGAGTCAGATGGTATTGTTACACTAGGAATGAAAGCCACAAGGCCAGAGACAGGCTACGGATATATTCAGGCTGATCTTTCGGCAGCATCGGCTCGAAATAAGGAAATATTCCGTGTTGACAGCTTCCATGAGAAGCCCGACCTTCAAAAAGCACAAGAATATTTTCGTCAAGATGATTATTTCTGGAATGCCGGTATCTTTATTTGGAGTTTACATACCATAATTAATGCCTTCAGGATATATGAACCGCAAATGGCGAAAAATTTTGAAAGCCTTGCCCCATACTACGGAACACCCGATGAACAGACCAAAATTAATGAAATATATCCTGAATGCGAGAACATAAGTGTTGACTATGCCATAATGGAACGTGCTGAAGACATTTTTGTTTGTCCTGCAAACTTTGGCTGGAGCGACCTAGGCACGTGGAGTTCTCTCCTTTTGCAGTCTAAAAAGGATATATATGGCAATGCCATTATAGGAAGCAGCGTTGACGTTTACGACACACACAATTGCATAATTCATGTATTGGACCAGAAAAAAGTTGTGGTTCAAGGACTTGATGGTTATATAGTGGCAGAGCAGGATGGTACACTTTTAATTTGCAAATTACAGGAAGAGCAACGCATTAGGCAGTTCTCTGGTGAGAAATAGGGATTTAAACTAATTGTTTTTCTATAATAACTAACTAATTATGAGCAGGAAAGTAGCACTCATAACAGGTATTACCGGCCAAGACGGTTCCTACCTTTCTGAATTTCTTTTGTCTAAAGGCTATGATGTTCATGGCATAATCAGACGCTCGTCGGTTGACTTTCGTCAGCGCATAGCGCACTTGGAAGGTCATCCAAACTTTCATTTGCATTACGGAGACTTAGGTGATTCTATGAGTATTTTGGGAGTTATAGGGACTGTCAGACCAACAGAAATCTATAATCTTGCCGCTCAGAGCCACGTTCAGGTAAGTTTCGATTCGCCGGAATACACTGCTAACGTTGATGCTGTAGGAGTTTTACGCATTCTTGAAGCTGTAAGACAAACAGGATTAACTGACAGTTGCAGAATATATCAAGCTTCGACGTCTGAACTTTATGGCAAGGTGGAAGAAGTTCCTCAAAATGAAAATACGCCATTCCACCCTTACAGTCCTTACGCTGTAGCCAAACTATATGGTTATTGGATAATTAAGGAATACCGAGATGCTTACAACATGTTTGCCTGCAATGGTATTTTGTTCAACCATGAGAGTGAAAGACGGGGTGAAACCTTTGTTACAAGAAAGATAACCCTTGCTGCTGCCCGCATAAAACAAGGCAAACAAGACAAGCTTTACCTTGGTAACCTGAGCAGTTTGCGTGATTGGGGCTATGCCAAGGACTACGTTGAGTGCATGTGGCTTATACTGCAAAACAGCAAACCTGATGATTTTGTAATTGCCACAGGCAAACAACACACCGTGAGAGAGTTTGCAACAGCTGCTTTTGCCCATGTAGGAATAAAGCTCAAGTGGGAAGGTGAAGGCATAGATGAAAAGGGAATAGATACAGCTACAGGCAAGGTGATAGTAGAAGTAAGCCCAGATTTCTTCCGCCCAACAGATGTAGTGAACCTTTGGGGTGACCCAACTAAGGCCAAGGCTCAATTGGGTTGGAACCCGACACGAACGTCTTTCGAAGAACTTGTTGAACTTATGGTAAACAACGACATGAAGAAAGTGGCAGCCGATGATGCCGCAGCACGTGTAAGAGTTAACCTTGAAGAATATTTGGAGAAGGGTATTGTTAAATAAATCATGCTTGACAAGAATTCAAAAATATATGTTGCAGGCCATCATGGGCTTGTAGGCTCTGCCATTTGGAACAATCTTAGGAGCCGGGGCTATAACAATCTCGTTGGCAGAACACATAGAGAGCTTGACCTTACTGACCAAATCGCAGTTAAGCGCTTCTTCGATGAGGAACGCCCCGATGCCGTAGTGCTTGCCGCAGCTTTTGTGGGCGGCATAATGGCAAACTCACTTTATAGGGCCGACTTTATAATGCAGAACCTTAAAATACAGTGTAATGTAATAGATCAGGCCTACAAACACAATGTGAAAAAGTTGCTTTTTCTAGGCTCCACTTGTATTTATCCGAAGAATGCACCGCAACCTATGAAAGAGGATGCTCTGCTAACATCCCCCCTTGAGTATACAAATGAGGAGTATGCCATTGCTAAGATAGCCGGATTGAAGATGTGTGAAAGCTACAACTTGCAGTATGGAACCAATTATATTGCTGTTATGCCAACTAACCTATATGGTCCTAACGACAATTTTCATTTGGAAAACAGCCATGTTCTTCCGGCCATGATGCGTA
>CAZUWO010000110.1:0-10387 GCA_964623995.1 uncultured Prevotella sp.
GTAGCACTACAGTTTTTGGTTCTGTCAGTGGTGGTTCGAGTCCGCCTAGGACAACAAAAAGAGGATTCCAACATACTTGTAGGAATCCTCTTTTTGTTATGTATAACTCATGAAAGCATTTACTTACTAATGCTTCAACTTGCGGATTCGGGGCAACATTACAACGATAAAAAAGAATCGATAAGATATACAAGAAAGACTCAAATAAGTTTGTTAGAAATCTGAAAGCAACAAAAACGAACAACCGCTGAAGCCTCATTTTGAAGACTTCAGCGGTTGTTCGTTAAGTAATGGTAGGGACGATCGGGTTCGAACCGATGACCTCCGCAATGTGACTGCGGCGCTCTAAACCAGCTGGGCTACGCCCCTTTGCCTGTAGCTTACGGTTTGCAAAATTACAAAAAATATGTTACGCTACAAACTTTTTCGATAAAAAGTTACTAATTTTGTATTCCGTTACAATGCTGAATAAATAATAGAGAAAAGCAAAAAGCAGGATGCGAAAACTCAAAACCATAGAGATGAACCGGCTGAGCGTGGAGCAATTCCACAGAGCGGATAAACTTCCGCTTATTGTTGTGCTCGACAACGTGAGGTCGCTTTACAATGTTGGCAGTGTGTTGCGTACTGCCGATGCCTTCAGGGTGGAGCAAGTGGTGCTTTGTGGCATTACGGCCACGCCCGAAAATTCGCCCGCCGAAATCCACAAGACGGCACTTGGGGCCGAGGATTCCGTAGACTGGATATACTGCAGCTCGACTCTTGAGGCCGTAAAAAAGCTGAAAGAAGAGGGCTGTTATGTTTGGAGCGTGGAGCAAGTGGAGGGCAGCACCAAGCTGCAAGCACTAAGACAGGACATGCCCGAAACTGCAAACGCTGCCCCGAAACAGGCCGTTGTGCTGGGAAACGAAGTGGCAGGAGTGGACCAAAAGGTTGTAGACGCAAGCAATGGCTGCCTGGAAATACCACAATTCGGCACCAAACATTCGCTCAATGTCAGCGTTACGGCCGGCATTGTGATGTGGGAATTTGCCAAAATGGAATTGGAAAAATTAGCAGAAAAATGAAGCGCGTAGCTATATTCTTACTGTTTTTGACCATGGTTATGGGTGCAATGGCTCAGGCAAACAAGCCTCAACAGACCATAAACCCGGAAGACCGTGATGTGGACATGGACAAGCCTACTTTTGTTCCGATGGTAAAGGTGGGCAAGACATTGCTCGACGGCGACTCAATACAGTACGTTCAGTACAACAAAATATACGTTTACCCGCCCGTACAGTTCAAGGACGCCAACCAAAGGGCAGCCTACAACAGACTGGTTTACAATGTTAAGAAGGTGCTACCCATAGCAAAGGAGGCCAACAGAATAATACTTGAGACCTACGAATACCTGCAAACGCTGCCCAATAAGCGCGCACGCGACCAGCATATGAAGTATGTGGAAAGAAGCATATACCAAGAATACAAGCCGAGAATGAAGAAACTGACTTACCAACAAGGTAAATTGCTCATAAAACTCGTTTACCGCGAGTGCGACTCTTCCACCTACGACCTGCTGAAAGCATTTCTCGGACCGGTGCGTGCTGGCTTTTGGCAAGCCTTTGCTGCCGTGTTCAGGGCCAGTTTGCGCAAAGGTTACGACCCGAATGGGGCCGACAGACTGACCGAACGCGTAGTAAGGCAGGTGGAGGCAGGCCAATTATAGATTCAGACTGTTAATACTTAAAACAATCAACAGGCAATTAAGTTTAAATGAATGTTAAACCGTAATCGGATTACGGCACTTCTGTAATCCGATTACGGAAGTGCCGTAACGTCGTTACGGAAGTTCCGTAACACGATTACGAAAGCCCCGTAACAAAATTACGAAGGTGTTGTAACGGTTTTACTAAATATTTTCCACTTGGACTTGTCAAATCAACAAGCCGCATCATTCTATAAAAAGTGCTGAATATAAGCCTTTTACTGCATTTAAAAGACGTAAATACAGGTGTGCAAAGTCAATGCTGGCATCCGGCCGCATCAACATCAACAGAAAGTAATACGGCTAAAAGAAAGACATAAAAAAACGCTGAGACTCACCCCGAGCTTCAACGTTTAGAGTATGTTTAACTAAAAAATTCATTTTATATATCAAAAAGGATCTCACGATTCTCTTTGCTATTCCTGAACAATTTTGTTAAACTCTTACCTTAATCTAATAACTAAAAACCTAAATCTATTACTACTAACCTAAACAATCTATTAACCTTTTGACACTGCAAAGGTACCTACAACTACATATTAATACAAGAATCAGAATGCCGTTTTATGTGTTTTCAATCGATATTTTGATTTATATCAATTACTTGTTAGCGTACACAATGACGGGAAACCAACTTTTCCGCCCCGTTTTCTTTTGGTTTTCAAATTGAAGTTGTATCTTTGTGAACCCAACAAATATGTTTGGCCGAGACAGATGAAAGTACTTTTAGTAAACACATACGAGAACAAAGGCGGGGCCGCAGTTGCCACAAAGCGACTCATGCACGCACTGAACAACAACGGCATTAAGGCAAAGATGCTGGTGGCTGAAAAGAAAACAGACTGCATTGAGGTTGTAGACATGGGCAGGCACTGGCAAAGCATGATGAACTTTCTGCTGGAAAGAATCGACATCTGGCTGCATCTCGGACTGAGAAAACAGCACCTTTGGGAACTCGACTCGGCAAAATGGGGCATGGACATAACTCGCTTGCCCGAGTTCAAGGAGGCCGACGTAATTCACCTTTCATGGATAAACCACGGCATGCTCTCGCTTAAAGGCATAAGAAAGATTCTCGAAAGCGGCAAGCCTGTGGTGTGGACAATGCACGATATGTGGCCCTTCACCGCCCTGTGCCACTACTCTTACGACTGCGAAAGACTTGACACGGGGTGCGGACGGTGCCGGTTCTTGCCGGGAAAGAAGCACGACAACGACTTCTCTCATAGCACTTTCCGCCGCAAATCAAAAGTTATGGGCGCCAAATGGCCCAATCTCCACTTCGTAACAGTGAGCAATTGGCTCCGCTCTCAAGCCATACACAGCAGCCTTGCATCATCTTACCCCATCTCGGTAATAGGCAATTCCATATCGCTAAGCCAATTTCCGCTTGCCGACAGGGACGAGTGCCGCCGGCAACTCCACCTGCCCCAAAAGCAGATAGTGTTGTTCGGAGCCGCACGTATAGACACTCCCATCAAGGGGTTCCACTTTCTCAAAGAAGCATTACAGATAATAGCCGACAAGAAACTATGCGACACTAACCAACTGCACCTTGTGGTTTACGGCGGAATGAAGGACCCGTCAACACTCGAAGGAATACCTTGCGGCCACACATACATGGGCAGAATAGACAGCGAAAAGCTGCCACGGGTGTTCTCTGCCGCCAATGTCCTGGTGTCGTCGTCCTACTATGAAACCTTCGGGCAAACACTAATAGAAGCCCAAGCTTGCGGTTGCACGCCCGTAGCATTCGGCAACAGCGGCCAGGCAGATATCATAGAGCACAGGCAGAACGGTTATCTGGCCCAATACAAGGACGCCAACGACCTGGCCGAAGGCATAGTCTGGGCTCTCAATGCCAACTTAGACAGGCACGCTCTAAGGGCTTCCACGGCCCGAAAGTTTGACGACAAGGTGATTGCAGCAAAATATAAGGCACTATATAGCAGCATGACCGGCAAGGATGAGTAAGCAAAAGCGTGGCCGAAGCCCATAGGTTCCGGCCACGCTTTTATATTATATGTAGTGCTGTTCCGCCACATTCAGGCGTAATTGTCGCCCTTGCGAATCTTCACTTCATTAGCATACTTCTTCACCAATGCCGAAGAGTCCTCCTTGGGACATATGAGAAGCACGTTGCCTTCCTCGGCAACAATGAATCCACCCAGCCCACTTATCACGGCCAAGCGCCCCTTTGGCAGCTTGACAATATTGCCACGGGAGTTGTCAAACATGACTTCGCTGTCCAAAGTCACATTATCGCCCACCCCATTACTCATGGTTTCGTATATGCCATGCCATGTTCCGATGTCTGCCCAGCCAAAATGGCACTTCAGAACATACACATTGTCAGAGCGTTCCAGTATGCCGTAGTCCAAGCTCACGTTAGGATATGACGGGAAATGCTCCCACATGTAGCTGTTTTCCGATTCTATTGTCCAGTTAGGGTCAATATCATCAAAAGCGCGCAGCACTGCCGGCAGCTGCTGATAGAGGCATTGCCTCAGGTAGGAAGCATTGGCAAGGAAGAGCCCTGTGTTCCAATACCACTCCCCACTCTCCATAAACATGCGGGCAAACTCGCGCTCCGGCTTCTCGGTAAAGGCCTTAACCTTGAATATATCGTCCTCTCCGCTGTGCTCGCCTATCTGTATGTAGCCGTAGCCGGGTTCAGGACGAGTGGGCAAGACGCCCATAGTCAGCAGGCGGTCGTGCCTGTTTACGAAGTCGAGACCTTCCTCCACGTCAGCCCTAAACTGCTCTTCGTTCATCACCATTTGGTCTGTTGGCGTAACCACAAGGCATGCTTCTGGGTCCAAACGGCTTATTCTGTGTATGGCCCAGGCCACACTCGGGGCCGTATTCCTGTTTACCGGTTCCAAGAGTATGCGTGATTCATCCATCTCAGGCAGCTGCTCCTTAAGCAGAGAAGCATACTCCTTGTTTGTACTTACAAATATATTTTCCTTAGGTATAAACTTAAGGAACCTGTCATAGGTTTGCTGCAGTTGTGTCTTGCCAGAGCCAAAGAAGTCCAAGAACTGCTTGGGCAACTCCTCCCTGCTGCAAGGCCAAAGCCGCTTACCGGTTCCTCCGGCAAGCATCAAACAATAATTATGGTTCTTCGTAGGCATATTTGGTAATAAGTTAAGTGTGTTGTTTTAGCTAAATTGTAGTACAAAAATAATGTTAAACTTCGTCTTTACAAAAAGTTTTTACACATTTTCCAAAATATTGTTTGCCGTTAAGGAATTAATTACGTAACTTTGCAGTCGCTTAAAAGCCCAGATGGCGGAATAGGTAGACGCGCTGGTCTCAAACACCAGTGGGGCAACCCATCCCGGTTCGAGCCCGGGTCTGGGTACTGAAAAGGAGGAATCTGACGATTCTTCCTTTTTTCTTAATACGCACTCTTGCCGCAACTTCTATTTATTACATATTAATATAATGGCGTATTACAGCCAAGTATGGACCCGTGGTATTTGCTCTTTGTTAAGCAAGTACCTATGCAACAACTCTACGGAAGCCAAAACTGAAGGATAAGAAATTGCGGCCGTTGCAAGCCAATAGCAGCTTATGCGGCAAACCTTTAAAGCAACAGAGATATGTAATGTTGCCGGCAAGACACTGTAGAAATATCGTATACAGCCCCCAAAAAACGCATAAACATTTTTCTGTTTGGCAGTTTAGTCCTACTTTTGCATCAAAGTAACAAGTAAACTTAAACACAACAACTATCATTATGAGAAAAATCTTCGGCTTGTTCTGCCTTCTTGCGTTCATCGGCATGGCCACATCGTGCAGCGATGACGATGATGAGCCCGAACTGACAAACGGTTCCCGCAACCTAAAACACATGGTATTCCAATTCAACAGCGATGGCAACTGCAGCTACGATGGCACCTGTCCCACTCCGCAACAGATGAACAGCGAGGTGTTCGGGCATGGTTGGCAAACAGTTGGGGTGTACGAGATAGACCAAGACGGGCACATGTCGACCAGCGAATACTACCAACAGCAAGGCATAACACCATCCTCAGAAATACAATACTTCAATCCCAACGGAACGGTCCTAACCCATTACCATGAGTTTGGCTATACACACGATGGCCCACAATATTTCAGTTACAGGGGCGAATATAATGATGGATTCTACTTTATCAAGCAGTACGACAACGACAAGTTTGCCTTTCAGGCTCTCGAAATATTCCAAAACAAGCATGGAGAAACCTGTCTCGCAGTGTTGAAGGAACTCTACCAGACTCACATGACTGGCGAAAAGAGCATAAAGCACTATGGTGTGGAGATACTGACCAAGGCTGATGACGACATTGTCAAGGCACTTCAGAACCAGCTTCACTATAATGGTGACACCACACCTCCCGACAGTTGCAAGTTTAATATAAAGATAAAGGAAGGCGAAAGGGCCTATGCCCCATTCGAGAAGCTACACTTAGAGCTCACCGATGCCAACGGAACTGAGTCGCTGAGCAATCCCGCGTTCTGCTATTTCGACTCCATCACCTGTCAACTATACTACGGAGCGTGGAGCCAAGGCTATCCATGCAAGGTGTTTGACAACAAGTGGAAACGTGAGAAAATAGCCCTAAACTGGACCAATAGTTTCTATAGCGACAAGGAAAAGCTTGTAACTGAAGGCTGGAAGGACGGCCAAGTCATCTACAAACAGATGATTCCACTCGAAGTTAAGGGTCTTGACTTCATGTGTTACAATTGGGCCGACTACGCAAAAGCCACCGACAAGCCCACGAAGCAGGTGATAACCAACATGTTTATACCCGCCGTGAGCTATACCTTAGTGCCACCTTGTAGCGACGGAAAAGGACATCTGTACTCCCGTCTCTACACTATCGACGCCAACGGCCGCAACATCAGCGTGAAGTCGCAACAAGGAATTCTGCAGGACAAGATGAAAGAGTACTACTATAGCAACGGTAAAGAAATAGTAAAGCAGGAGGACGTAACGGCAACACGAGCCCTTTTCCACTGCCTGCCCGAAACTTCCGAGCCGGTGTGGTACTGGAAAACACGGAATTCAATAGTGGTTCTTGCCACCGATCCAAACTACAACGGAGGCCGATACTTCCTGCACGCCGAACCGAGAGAAGACTAATCGCCACCAGAACATGCCGCCATGACCGCACAGAAGGTTATGGCGGCATGTTCTTTTTACACCTACACAGCCCATCGGACAAAGCCTTTCTGCCTGTCAAAATAAATTTATAGAAAAAGCAAAGACACAACTGTTGGCTAACAGAATATTTATTACTAACTTTGCAGAAAACAGAAAGTCTAAATAGCTCACATAGTTACGGAACGTCCACGGGAAAGCTTTCGCAACTCTATCCTAAAGAGTTCTCTGAGGCTAAAGACACGAAACAATCACTAATAGGCAATATCATGACAAGTCAAAGGCTCAGATCAATGAAGAAAAGAAACCTGTTTCTGGCAGCAACACTGCTGGTGGCGCTTACGGCAAGCGCCCAATTGCCGCCTGTTTTCGGCAACGACACGGCCAACACAAGGCGCGACCAAATGACGCGCACCTACCTTTCGCCCAAAAGAATTGTATGGAAAAGCGGCAGTGTGGACAATACTGCCCAGCTGTTAATTCTTGGCACGGGCCAGGCAAGCGGAGGAACATCGCCCTATTGCAAGCTTGAAACACAGGTAAAAGACACGGCTTCAGTGCTGCTCGACTATGGCCACGAGATGCACGGAGGGCTGAAACTGGTTACCGGAAAGGCCAGTTCGGCCACGGTTATGATGCACATCCGCTTGGGCGAAAGCGTTGGCGAGGTGATGTCGGAAGCCGATGGAGGCCGCAACCGCACAGGTTTCACGAGCAACGACCACGCCACCCGCGACTTCATATTGGCCGTTCCTCGCTACGGACAGATAGAAGTGGGATCCACGGGCTTCCGCTTTGTGCGAATAGATTTGCTGCCAACGCCCGCCAATGGGGCCAAGACAGAGCTGCAACTGTGCGAGGCCGAGGCCATAATGCGCTACCGCGACATACCCTACTTAGGCTCTTTCCACTGCAGTGATGCCCGTTTGGACAGCATTTGGCTTACCGGAGCCTACACCGTACACCTGAATATGCAGGAATATTTGTGGGATGGCATAAAGCGAGACCGCATGGTTTGGCTTGGCGACATGCACCCAGAGGTGTCTACTATAATGTCTGTCTTCGGCCAAAACAGCGTTGTTGAGCGCTCGCTCGACCTTGCTTGCCAGCAGTATCCGCTGCCACGGTGGCTCAACGGCATGAGTTCCTACTCGCTGTGGTACCTCATTATTCAGCACGACTGGTACATGCACGGCGGCGATATGGCTTTCCTGCAGAAGCATAAGGCCTACATTACGGGGCTGATAGACAAGATAGACACGCGCGTTGATGCCGACGGAACCGAGCACATGGTTGATAATTCCAATGGGAAAAAGCTTGGAAGGTTCCTCGATTGGCCATCTTCGCCCAACAAGGCAGGCGTGGAAGCCGGCTACAGGGCACTGATGGTATGGGCCATGACCGATGCCGAGAAGCTCTGCAACTGGCTCGGCGACGGGGCCAGGGCCGCAAAATGCCGCGACATAAAAGCCCGACTGATGAAGAAAAAACTGCCCGACAACGGACTGAAACAGGCAGCTTCGCTGATGGCCATTGCCGGACTGGAGAGCGCAAAGAAGGCATGCAATAAAGTGGTAAGCGTGGGCGGAGCCAAAGGTTTTTCAACCTTCTATGGCTACTACATGCTTGAGGCACTGGCCATGGCGGGCAAATACGACGAGGCTATCAACATAATACGTGAATTCTGGGGCTCAATGCTCGACCTCGGAGCCACAACTTTTTGGGAAGATTTCAATATGGACTGGATGAAAAATGCTGCCCGCATTGACGAGATTACACCTCCGGGAAAGGTGGACGTGCACCGTAACTACGGCGATTATTGCTACATCAGCTACCGGCACTCACTCTGTCACGGGTGGTCAAGCGGCCCTACGGCATGGCTTTCTCAGCACGTGCTGGGCATAGAAGTAGTGGGCGAAGGGTGCAGTAAGCTGCGTATTGAGCCTCATTTGGGTAACCTTCAGTGGGCCGAGGGCACCTATCCCACCCCACTTGGCATAGTAAAGGTGCGCCATGAGCGTGCTGCCAACGGCAAGATAACCACAACAGTAGACGCTCCGAAGGGCATCGAGATTGTGAAATAGCCACAAGCACAGATTCAGAATGCGGCACTGCGCCGGCCGGCATCGTAGCTCCGGCAAGGCTGTTCTGCACTGACAAACAAGCAAAACACTCTGGCCGGCGATCTGATAAGTAAATCGCCGGCCTTTATTATGCCTATAAGCCCACTGCCAAACAGCATTTAGGAAATTCCGAAGCACTTTGCTTTGGCGTGGCAAAAGGCAACAGTCTTTTACACATTATTATATAAGTGCGAGTCTGACTGATTCAAATTATCACCGCCAAGATAAAAGTTCGTAATAGAATAAGGTCAAATACACATCTTATATTCAATATTTCGGGCTTTATTTTTCTTTAAAACTGAAGATAATTTACTACGTAGCATTTACTTTTTTTCTACCTAGCAAAAAGTATTTTTCTATAAGATTACAACGTTGTTTGCTATGATTCTGCCCCACGAAAGCACCTCTTTGACCTCTTGAACCCATAGTTTCGGCACTCGGATACAGGCACTCGGCAAATCCACTGCCAACGAAAATATATGCCAGTAATAACCTCATCATTTCGTATTTTCATTACTAGAAAGCGCCAAAAACAGGCCTTCAAACGTTAAAAGTGTCTTTCCTACAAGAAAAAAATCGATTACCAATGTAAAAAAAATACATTTTTCTGCTTGTTATTAAAAATAACTACTTATCTTTGCACTTACAATCCAGCAATGGACTACCAAAACAATTTTATAAATACATCTTACCTAAGTTAATTATCATCTTTTATGAACCAAATCAAGAAAGCTTTTTTGGCTTTAGCGCTTTGCATGATAGGAATCACCGCAAGCGCACAGAGTTTGCAAGGCACGGTGAAGGATGAACAAGGCGAACCTATGATTGGAGTAAGCGTTTCGCTGAATGGCAAGGCCGTGGCTGTAACCGATATGGACGGCCACTTTACCATTCCAAACGCCAGTTCCGGTCAGACGCTCAATGTTTCCTACATCGGCTACAAGTCAGTAAACGTGAAGGTGGGCTCAAGTCGTAACCTTAACGTAGTGCTGCAAGAGGACAACGCCAAGCTGGACGAGGTCGTAGTAATCGGTTATGGTACCGTGAAAAAGCGCGACCTTACCGGTTCTGTAGCCTCGGTAGACCACGATGCACTTGTTGCCAACCCTGTATCCAACGTGGGCGAGGCCCTTCAGGGCAAGCTCGCAGGTGTGCAAGTTGTGTCGCAAGACGGCCGTCCTGGCGCTAATGTCAACATTAAGGTGCGCGGAGGTGGCTCTATCACCCAAAGCAATGACCCACTTTACATTGTTGATGGCTTCCCAGTAACAGACATCAACGACATTGCTGCCGACCAAATAGAATCTATCGACGTGCTGAAAGACGCTTCATCTACCGCCATTTACGGTGCACGAGGCGGTA
>CAZUWO010000111.1:0-10307 GCA_964623995.1 uncultured Prevotella sp.
TGTCTATCATTATTCCACTAAACACTCCGGCCTTGCTTCTGGGACTCACCGGTATTGACATACCACATTGAAGCATGTACTGAACAAGTCCTGTTGTCTTCAAACAGACCGACTTTCCGCCAGCATTGGGACCTGAAATAATCAGAATACGGTTTTCTGGAGTTAGCACTATGTCAAGTGGTACTATGCTGGAGCGTTCCATTTGTGCATTGCCATGTCGCAACAGCAGTGCTGGACTATAGGCTTCAATCCAGTCTATACATGGTTCGTTACTTATTTCTGGTTCGTATGCATCAAGGTCTTCAGCAGCAATGGCCTTGGCTCTTATAAAGTCAATCTGCGCAAGGAAGTCAAGCGAGTCAAGTATTGCAGCCACATTGGGTCTCACAACCTTGCTAACCTCGGTAAGTATACGTATCATCTCGCGACGTTCTCCATTCTCCAGCTCACGTATACGATTGTTTGCTTCCACCACCTCGGTAGGTTCTATGAATATAGTCTTGCCTGTAGCACTCTCGTCGTGCACAATTCCACTGAGTTTTCGCTTCATCGCCGGTGCCACAGGAATAACAAGACGGCCGTCTCTTACAGAAGGAGTAACATCTTGTGCCACAAGCCCGTCGCGCTGTGCGGCATGCAGTATGCCATAAAGCGTACGAGAGATACTTCCTTCCGTACGTGCCAGCTCCTGACGTATGCGCAACAGTTCCGGCGATGCATTGTCACGCATGTGCCCATCCTTGTCTATCACTTGGTCTATGCGGTTTATCAGCTTTGGAAAAGTGGCCACGCCGTCGGCCAAAGCATAGAGAGCAGGATATGTTTTTGTAGCTTCGGCATCGTCGGAATCATCATCGCTATCACTGAGAAACCTCACTACATCGGTCACGGCACCAAGAACGCGGCGCAGATTAAACAGTTCTTCCTCCTCAAGATGGGTGCCCTCGAGCCTCACTCGCTTCACAGCCTGCCTCATATCGTAGAAATTGGCTGCCGGAAAATCGTCGCGTCCATGTAGAATGCGCCTGAATTCACGTATCTCCTCCATGCTACGGTTCAGCAAAGTGGCATCTGTGCTGAACTCCATCTTGTCCACCTGCTCTTTGCCCAGCGTGGAAAGACAATGCGAAACTATGAGTTTTCGCACTTCGCCAAACCCTATCTTAGCTTCAAAATTATCCGGATATATCATTTGATAACAAATCTGTAAGCTTACAAAATGTTTAAAACAAAAATCCCCGCCCTGCTGATTAGAGAGGACGGGAATGGAAAAGAAAGGGTCGGGATGACAGGATTCGAACCTGCGACCACCTGGTCCCAAACCAGGAGCGCTACCGGACTGCGCTACATCCCGTAAGGCTTCTACTTATAGGAGCCTTGCCCTAAAGCGAGTGCAAAGGTATAAAGAATTATTGAACCAACAAAATTTTACGCCTGTTTTTTCAAATATCTCTTTCTATCACTGTGCCATTGGCCTGATGAGTGGCCAAAACCAGCACCTCAGCTATCTGTACATGCTCAGGAACACTGGCAGCATAGAAGCACACATCAGCAATATCGTCACCATTTAGTGGCTCTACGCCTTGGTATACTTTAGCCGCGCGGGCCTTGTCACCATGAAATCGGATATTTGAGAAATTAGTTTCCACAAGTCCCGGCTTCACATTCGTAACGCGGAGGGCCGTCTTTGCTATGTCTATGCGCAGACCATCAGTTATAGCCTTCACTGCCGATTTGGTCGAACAGTACACGTTTCCGCCGGCATAGGCAGCATCACCGGCCACGGAACCTATATTAATAATGTGTCCGTGGTTGCGCTCCACCATGTGGGGAACAATGAGACGCAACATCGTGAGCAGTCCTTTTATGTTTGTGTCAATCATCTGATCCCAATCGTCGGGATTACCTTCATAGAGCGGTTCCAGTCCTCTGGCGAGTCCGGCATTGTTTATAAGCACGTCAATGTCAGCCCAACGACTTGGCAGCGAGGCAATAGCGTCGGTTGCAGCCAGTCGGTCTCGCACGTCAAAACACAGTGGCAGCACTTCTGTTCCACCAGCCTCGAGCTCACGTTTCAGCGCTTGCAGCTTTTCATTGTTACGTCCCGTGGCTATTACATTATAGCCACCTTGAGCGAATCTGCGCGCACAGCCTTCGCCAATTCCACTTGTCGCTCCTGTAACGAGTACTATTTTCTTTGCCATAGAGCTAATAAATTTAAGTTTATGTTTTTACTTTTGCTTGTTCTTTTTTGCTTTCTTTGGTTTCAGTCCCAGCAGATCTCGCCACGAAACAAAATCCTTTTTCATTATCAACCCAATGCCTTGAGTGTTGAGAGAGTTGCGAGTAAAATACCGATCGTTAGTTTGATTATACACTTTCACGGCCAAATTGCCGTTGGGAAATATAAGATAGCGTATGTCAAAGTCACCAATAAACGACGTACTCCCCGTTGCGGCCTTATCGCGATAGCCAAATTGTCCGTTGATTAGCAAGCGGTTGTTGAGCAGTCTGCCATTAAGCAGCCCCTCGTATTCAGCATTGTTGAATCCCTCATCGCCTGTTGAGATATTGGCTCCAAAGTTCCAATTGTCAGATTTCACAAAACTGGAGAGCACATTGTTTATCTGTTGCGACAGCGTACCTGAAAGAACGCTCTGCATGGCCAGCGATGTCTGACTCTGGTCAGATGCCGTTTGCTGCGCGTTATTGCCAGAAGGAGCCTGGAATCGGCCCACTGCCAACAGGTAGAGCACCTGCTGGTTCATGTCCTCTTCAGAATTAATAACCGACCGTACCATCTGTTTGGCGTCGGTAGAGAGCGATGGTATGTCCATATCAAAGCTGACAGAAGGGCTCCCTGCCGTACCTGTGATGTTCATAATGCAATTCACCCGCACGTTGTTACTGGTCAGACTGCGCCCTATTTGCAGGTCATTGAGACTCACTCCATTCACCGTGTTCACCGCACGCATGTTCAGTTGCGCGTCGAAAGGATTACCGACAAACACTATTCGGCTGTCATCGCTTATCTGGAACTCACGCTTTATAATATTCTGAATGGTAAGTTTGTAGAGTCCATGGTCAATATTGTAGTTGCCGAACATTTGGAATGCGCCTTTGTTGAAGTAAGATGCCGTTATCACACCGCTGCCATTGAGCGATATATTGTCGCCTGTCGCTGGGTCGGTAAGCACCCTCAGCGTCAGGTCGGGATTGGAATTAACTATCAGGTTAAGCCTTAAGTCCGACGGAATATCCACCGGAGTCATCTCAACAGCAACGGTATCGCTCTCAGAATGGGTGTTCCAGTGTATGAAAGAAGACTCATCTACCGACGTGGCCGCGGCGTTATACTCTATCAGACTGCCGGCACGAGGGGTTGCATTTATGTCTATCACCGTCTCTCCGCTGAGTCCTCTCACCCTGCAAGTACCGTCGGCAACCACTGTTCCCCTAAAGGAGTTGCCGTCATAGTCGCGGTCATAAGAGAGCAGATTGTTGGCATCAATAATCAGATCATAGCTTAAGTTGCTCAGATGCTTATGGTCGAGTGAGCCTGTCAGTATGCCTACGTTGCCCCGTGAGTCAAGTATCGTGTCACCGGCAAAGAGTATATGGTCGGGCACCATGGTTATAGTGTCACCCGGAAGCTGATACACCACGCCCACCGGCGATACCTTCATTGTACCCGTGGCCACGACTTTACCTTCAAGGTTCACCGTCTTCAAGTCGCCAAACACTCTTACGTTGCCATTGCCACGGCACTGCATGTCGTCGATAAATGAGGAACAGAAACTCTCTATAAACTCCAAGTTGGTGCCGTGCGGATCTATTGCCAGGTCTATGTAGTTGCGTTTCAGGTTAACATAGCCCTTTATCGGAGTGTATCTGCCTGCCCCTTCCACGGCCATAGCATCAATATTTATCTGTCCTTCGCCGTTATCATAGTTTACCTTTGCCTTCAAGTCGCCCATTCTGCCATTCTGAAAGCGGAAGTTATCCACCCTAATGTCACCCTCCACCGATGGTCCCGTCATCACATTCCTCACCACTGCCAGTCCCGAAGCATAGCCATCAAAGCTGACTGTATGGAAATTAAGCAGATCAAGCACATAGCCCACATCCACTTTGCTCAAGTCTACGAGTATGGAGTCGCCACCGTTGCTGCCAGCTGTGCCGCGTATTGTGAGGTGCTGACTGCCATGCCCTACCGTGAAATTGTCTATTTGCAATTTCCGTCCATTATAACTCACGAATCCGGGTTCCACCTGCCAGAGCGTGTCACCCACAAGAATATCGGAATTTAGTATGTTAATCAGGGCTGTTTGTTGCCCGCTTTCGTCACTCATAAAGCGGGTTTGGGCATTAATTATACCCTTTGTGCGGGTGCCGCCATCATTATCAAAGCTTATCGATGTGGCCAGATTGTTGTTTGCAGCCCCTGCTTTCGCGTCAATGCGCATGGGCTTATTGTCGTCGTTCATACGGTTTAGGCTGAGCCGTGCCGTAAGACTGTCGTTGGGCGAAGCCAGCAACAGCCTCATGTTTTCTATGCGAGTGTTGCCATAAGCTGCCTTTGGTGCAAGCAGGGTCAGGTCTATCTTGTTGGCCGGAGCATTGAGATAGCCACTCAGACTTATAGGTTTTTCGGCCTGCAACGGTATGTCGAACAGGCGGTTGAGCCAATCCGAACTTGCAAGTGTGGCCTCAACGCTGAAGTCGTTGTCAGCTTTCGCTATATGGCGGGGTAGTCCCGGCATAGTGGGAACCCTCGAACCTATGAGCCGTGCCAGCGACGGAAGCAGTGAGGACAGGTGGAAGCGACCTTCCAAACGCATCTGAGCCACATCACTGTCAAGCGTTATCAGTCTTCCGTTGTGCGTCCGCTCCGATGTCAATGTGGCATGGTCTATGCCGAAAATGCCATCTTTGTCGGTGAGCTTGAAGTTGCTCAACGCCACGTTTCCTAATATATTGTCGGCATTAGAACCTGTCATGTCGGTCTGAACAGTAAGTGCGTAACTGCGGTCGGCATGCTTCGAGGTCAGCCCTATGGCGTAGGGGGCCAGCCTTTCCACCGTAGCAGTGAAGTTGTAACTGTGCTTGGCAAGGCTGATATTGCCGTTGGCGGTTAGCGTGGCATTGGGATCTCGGCTCGACACCTTACCTGCCAGCATTCCGTTGTCATAGGCTGCGTCAACTTCTATGCCGTGATAGTTGTAGCCTTTATATCCTATTGTGCTCACAGAGCCCCTGGCCCGATAAACTGATGCGGCAATATCGGCTCGCAAATCAAGGTCGGCGGCTAGCTGTCCCAGGTCGTTATTGGCTGCGAGCAGGCCTAAATCAAGCCGTGGAGTACTTATGTGTCCGGCCACTTGCTTACCTTTCATGTCGGCGCTGATGGTGGCTTGACCGGCCTTTGTGGCTATGTGGCCGTCCATTCTTACTTCATTCTTGCTGCCAGAGAGGTCGCCCGCATAGCTGATGCTGCCCAATCGCTCCACCATACTGGGCAAATTAATGTTGCGACCTTTAAGATTGCGGGCCACAAAGTCTATACCGCCGGGGCTTATATGCAGGTTATTGAGGTGGGCATGCCAGAAATAATTGCCTGCAAGTTCCATCTTGCCGAATCCTGAAAGCCGAAGTGTATTGTCGTCCGACGCTATGTTGAGGTTATTTATCTGCAATTTCCGTGACGAACCGCTTACCACACACTCCATTTGAAGCGAATTGTGGAAGTGAGACAAGCGCGGAGCAAGACTCGAAATGTCGGCTATGGTTATACGGGGACACTCCAGTCGGCCGTTGTAGAGCAATGAACTGAGGTCTAATTTGCCATTGTTCCGGCGAACATAGGTGGCAGTAAGGTTTGGAATTGAGATGTCTGTCTTGGGCAGTCTCAGTCTGAAGTCGCTCAGCTTGGCCAACTTCGGCCCTACGCTCAGGTGCATTCGCAAGTCGCTGAGTACGAATCCGCTCCGCTCTTTTAGCGAAAGGCGGCGCACTCCAAGGTTCAAAGAATCGTCGGTAAGCACGCTTAGCACCGCATGGGCACTCAAATCTGACACCGAAAGGCGCAGTTTGGGAAAGTCAACGCCTACTGCACCGTTACGGATAACTACCGACTGTATGGAGAGATTGAGCGGTTTGTGCTCACTTTTGTCGCCCGACGATAGCGAGTCTATAACAAATTGGAAGTTTGGCTGCTTCATACCGGCGTGCTGGTAGAGCTTGGCCTTCATACCGAACAGCTGCACCGACGACAGGCTGATGCGGCCATCAAAGAGTTCTCTCAGTTCTATGCTTGCGGCCATGCGCGACGATTGCAGCAAGGTATCGCGCTGTTGGTCCATGATTCTTACACCATCTATCACCACTCGGTTTAGAAGACCTATGTCTACACGCCCTATGCTGACCTCGGTGCCAAGGGTTTCCGATAAGATAGAAGCTACAACACTTCCTGTCCACCGCTGAACAGGCGGAACATGAAGGGCCACCACAAGACCGATGTAGACGAAAGCCAACGTCCACACTGCCGTACTTACTATCGATCGAACTTTTTTCAATCTGGTTACAAATGTAATAAAACAAATCGCAATGGCGAAACTATTTGCCAAAATTCTTTTCGGCATGCGCTCTTTTAACCACTCGGTCACTGCCGTAATGGCTCCTTTGCGGCTTCAATTCAGTATAAGTTGGCAATATAGGCAATGCCTGCAAAATGTTTTATCGGCCCTTCCACACATAGCTGTAGCCTATTTTATAAAACAATGTACAAGTTAATTGCCTTCAAAACTAAAGATTCATTTTTACTTTTGGTTGCCCTTTACGTCGAAAGAAAAATTCGAACTCATCCCTGTGCAATTACGATTGTATGATTGCGGAAACGGCATAAGTCTACCCTATATAAGCTGTAATCTTATTACGGAAGCCTCGTAATCGCATTACGGATGTTTCGTAACGACGTTACAGAAGTTCCGTAACGACGTTACAGAAGCCCCGTAATCTTATTACAGGAGCTCTGTAACGGGTTTACATAAACAGCACATCAGATAATAGCCTTTGGGGGCGTCACAGAATGGCATAGAAGGCGCCCCTTGAGTGGCCTCCTTTAGATGGCGGAGAACCTCAAGGGGCGCACAGAAACGACGGAAAAGGATGCGTTTATTTTGTGCTGGGAGTTATACGAAGCGTATAACTCAGAGTGCCTGATGTAGGACACTGATACTGCGATAAGGCCTGATCGCCACTGCAAGAGTTGTTTCCGAGACCACGTTGGTAAGCATCAAAGTGAGCATAAACACCCTTTTGCCGTATAAGGTCATACCAATGGAGCCCGTCACTCCACATAGTGTCGCCCGTATTGCACCATTTCGTCTCATCGTAATGGGAAAGCGAGAAGGCCACACCGCCGTTTTCTTTCGATCCATCCGTTATGATGCATGGTGACGACATTATGTTCAGCTGCAAGCCATTGGAGTTAGTGAGTATCAGTTGGCGCAGGTCCAGATGGTCGCCGTAGGTCTGCGGATGTATGTTCTCATCCATCATGTCGTCTACAGTCGTAGTGTAGCGGCCCAGATAACAACCGTCTTTGCGGTCGATATAGTTTGACCATGGTCCGCGTCCGTAATACTCCACACTCTCAAAGCCTGCAGCGAATTGCATGCCCAAGCCTATGCGGCGAGTGTTTCCATTGGGAGTGAAGGTTACTTTCATATCGAGTGTGCCGTCAGGATAGAACGTATAGAGTATGGTATAAGAACAATTTGTGGCCGAATAACTTTCCTGCAGCGTGGGATAAGTAGCATTGGCATTGCGTCTTTCGCCATTTGTGTTGGTAGTTGAGCTGTTAGCAAAGGCGAAATTGCAATTACGGTCGTTGTCTATGTCCCGGTAGCTGTTGAAATCGGGGCCCTTCAGCAGTATCGACTTGCCGTCGTAGGTCCACGATGTCAGCTTTCCGCCGGTGAAAGTCCACGAAAAGCGCTTCCCGTCCTTGGTGGTTCCCGAGAAGGTATTGCCGTTGCCAATGTTCACTTTTGTACCTTCAGCCGTATAGGTGGGCAGCTCTTGCCTCTGTTGCAACCCAAATTCGCCCTCTGCCTGTGCATATCCGGCAGGAGCCCAAAGCTGGTCTTGCTTCAGTCGGAGATACAAGTGGAGCACATACTCAGCCCCATCTGACACCGAAGTGGCGAATGGCACCGAAACATTGGCCGAGTTTCCGGCTGCTATGGAAGGTAAATCGGCCCTTCCCTCCTCAACCATGCTGCCGTTTTTAAGCAAGGCATAGGTCAGATAATAATAGTCGGCAAGGTTGACAAAGGCATTCTTGTTTTTCAGAATAAAGGTCTTCGACGATGTATTCCAGTCGCTGAAGGCCACATTTGCATAAACAGCTTTAACTTCTGCCAACTTTGCCGTCCACCCGCGGTCGGGGGTTACGATACCGTTATCAAGGAAATTGCCCTGAAAACCGAGCCCAACGTTTGACGTACTGTTATAGTCATAGCCTGCCACCCAATTGTGAAAACCGTTCTTTTCCTCGTCTCCGGCAGGATTGTAGAGGGCCTGGTCCACCCAGTCCCAAATGCAACCGCCTATTATGTCAGTACTTTCTTCAAAGGCGTTCCAGTAATCTCGGAGCGCGCCTATGGCTTGTCCCATGGCATGAGCATACTCACAGAAAAACAGAGGGCGCCCACTCGACCTACCTTTCTGGTTGTTTACGAGTGCCATTGGCGGATACATGGCCGAATTCAAGTCGCTATATTGCGACTGGTCACCTATGGAATTACCGCTTTTCCCGCCCATAGGAAGATTGTGAACAGGCCTGCTGTCGAGCTCATGGCACCTGTTGTAGGTGGCTTGGAAGTTGGAACCAGCCCCACACTCATTGCCAAGACTCCAGAATATCACACTTGGGTGGTTGCGATCACGTTTTACCATGCGCTCAGTGCGGTCGGTCATGGCTGTCTGCCAAGTGCTACTACTCGAAATATTAGTTCCAACATAATGGCATTCCACGTTTGCCTCGTCCATGCAATATAGTCCAAAGGCATCAAACATGGCGTACATCTTGGGCTGACGGGGATAATGGCTGGTGCGGACAGTATTGACATTAGCCTGCTTCATCATGGTAACGTCCTTCAGCATAGTAGCCATGTCGATGGCACGACCATACTCCGGGTGCGTGTCTTGGGTGTTTACGCCCTTGAAAAACACCCGACGGCCGTTGATCGTTACATATCTGTTGTTGTAAACAGCTATAACACGGAAGCCGTATTTGGTTGAAAAAGCCATCTCTTCTGTACCGTTGGCATCCTTCTGTGACACCTCAACCGTGTACAGATAAGGGTCTTCAGCGCTCCAAGTATGCACTCCCGAGAGGCTAAGCTGTATGTTAGCATCGGCAGTTGCTGTGCCATTGTAGCTGTAACTCGCAGTCTTCACCTCCTTTCCGTCGGCATCGCGCAACGTAATGTCTATGGTCTTGCTTGCCTTAAGAGCATCTCTGTTGTCTATTTTGAGACTGATATTCATTGTCCCGGAAGTGGCATTGGTCGTGGTTCCAGTATAAGTAATGTAGTGATCGCGTACTGCCACCTTTGGAGTGGCATAGAGATAGACATCGCGATGTATTCCGCTCAGATGCCACATGTCCTGTCCTTCCAGATAGCTACCATCACTCCAGCGATACACCCGCACCGACAACTGATTGTCGCCAACGGTCACAAAGCCGGTGATATCAAACTCTGCGTCGGTGTTTGAGCCCTCAGTAAAGCCTACATACTGTCCATTAATCCATACCACTCCTGCCGAGTAGAGTCCGTCAAAGTGCAGAAACACGCGCTTGTCTTGCCAGTCTTGAGGTATGGTTATAGTGCGACGGTAGAAGCCTGTGGCGTTATGGTCGGTTACTCCACAATTAGTGAGGCCCGTATTGGCATTGCCCGACGACGGGTTACTTCTGAACGGATAACCAACATTGGTGTAAACAGGCTTTCCATAGCCCGCTGTCTCCCACGAACGGGGCACCCTAATCTCATCCCAACTGCTGTCATCGTAGTCTCTTGCCTGAAATTCGCTTACCCCGGGAGTACCAGCCGTGCCAGCAGTATACTTGAATTTCCATTGTCCGTTGAGCAATATGTAGTCATGGCTTTTAGGCGTCAGCCACGGCTGCTTGTAGTATTCTGCATCGGAACGCATATCCTCCGTGGTGGAATACGGTATGTAAGTGGCGTGGGCTTCTTCCTTATTGTCGCCCACTTTCTGCGGATTGCTTATCCAGC
>CAZUWO010000112.1:0-10305 GCA_964623995.1 uncultured Prevotella sp.
ACGGCCTCCGTGTGGGCGATATTCTTGAGAATTTTGATGAGAAATACGCTCAGCACAAGCAACTTCACATGCAGAGACTGCACCAAATGGGCTTCAATGACTTCGAAGGCTTCGACGAAGTGGAACGTCACTGGATGCAGGGAGTGGAATATCTGCGTCAGTTCCAGCTGATAGACAGCGAGCATGTGGTAAATAACTTGCTGCGCGAGGGCAAGAGCATACTCTGCGAGGGTGCCCAGGGCACCATGCTCGATGTTGATTTTGGCAGCTATCCCTTTGTAACCTCGAGCAATACCATCTGCGCCGGCGCATGCACAGGCCTCGGAATAGGTCCCAACAAGGTAGGAAACGTTTATGGAATAATGAAGGCTTACTGCACAAGAGTAGGTGCAGGACCTTTCCCTACTGAGCTTTTCGACGAAACTGGCCGTACTATCCGCGACAGGGGGCATGAGTATGGTGCCGTCACAGGGCGTGAACGCCGTTGCGGATGGATTGACCTTGTACAGCTGAAGTATAGCATCATGATCAACGGAGTTACCGAACTCATCATGATGAAGAGTGATGTGCTCGACGGTTTCAGCACTGTCAAGGCCTGTGTGGCCTACCGTCAGGGCGGGGAAGAGATAAATTACTTCCCTTATGACATAAGTCACGACCTCGAACCTGTGTACAAGGAGATGAAGGGATGGAATGTAGACATGACCAAATTCGACGATGAGAGCCAGTTCCCTGTGGAATTCAACGACTACGTCAAGTTCCTTGAGGACTACCTTGAAACCCGTATTGGCATCATCTCCATCGGCCCCGACCGCAAGCAGACTATAATACGGAAATAAGAAATCAACGAATTCAAATCATAAAATAATGGCAAACAAACCGTCCATCCCCAAAGGCACACGCGACTTTGGCCCAGTGGAGATGGCAAAACGTAATTATATATTCGATACTATCAAGAGCGTTTACGCTCTGTATGGCTTCCAGCAGATTGAGACTCCGGCCATGGAGACCCTTCATACGTTGCTTGGCAAGTACGGAGACGAGGGAGACAAGCTTCTGTTTAAGGTGCTAAACTCCGGCGATTACCTTCGAGGACTGTCTGATGAGGAGCTTCTTGGCCGCGACACCCTGCACCTTCAGTCAAAGTTATGCGAGAAAGGACTGCGCTATGACTTGACAGTGCCGTTCGCAAGGTTCGTGGTTATGCACCGCGATGAGCTGCAACTGCCCTTCAAGCGCTACCAAATACAGCCTGTTTGGCGTGCCGACAGACCACAGAAGGGCCGCTACCGCGAGTTCTATCAGTGCGATGCCGACGTGGTAGGTTCTGAGTCTCTGCTCAATGAGGTTGAACTCATGCAGATAGTCGACACAGTTTTCACCCGCTTCGGTGTGCGTGTGGCCATCAAAATCAATAATCGCAAGATTCTCACCGGCATTGCCGAGGTGATGGGAGCGCCTGAAAAGATAGTCGATATTACCGTTGCCATAGACAAGCTCGACAAGATTGGTCTCGACGCAGTAAATGAAGAGCTGCGCAACGACGGCCTTACCGAGGAGCAGATAAACCGTCTGCAGCCCATCATCAAGCTTGAAGGAACCAACCAACAAAAGCTTGACACCATAGCAGAGGTGCTAAAAGACTCTGAGGCAGGAACCAAAGGCGTTGAGGAAACACGCTTCATCATTGACACGTTGAGCCAAGTGGGCCTCAACAACCAGTTGGAACTCGACCTTACTTTGGCCCGAGGACTCAACTATTACACTGGTGCCATATTTGAAGTAAAGGCCCTCGACACCCCAATGGGCAGCATAACAGGTGGCGGACGCTACGACAACCTGACCGGAGTGTTCGGACTTCCGGGCCTCAGTGGTGTGGGAATATCGTTCGGTGCTGATCGAATATACGACGTTCTCAATGCTCTCGACCTCTATCCTAAAGAGACCATGAACGCCACTCAGCTGCTTTTCATCAACTTTGGTGAGACTGAGACTCGCTATTGCATGCCCATCGTGGCCGAGGCAAGGCGCAACGGTATACGTACTGAGATGTATCCAGACAAGGCTAAGATGAAGAAGCAGATGAATTATGCCAACGCCAAGGGCATTCCTTTTGTGGCTCTGGCCGGCGAAAACGAGATAAATGAGGGCAAGATAACCCTAAAGGACATGGCCACAGGTCAGCAACAGACGGTTACACCTGCCGAAGTGGTGAGCATAATTCTTGGTCATGATGAGAAAAAGTAGTCAGCTCCTCTTACAGGTAGCGCTGGTATTGGTGGCTCTTATAGGCTTGGTTTCGGCCCAGCATCAGCCCACAATATTTATAATAGGCGACTCAACGGCTGCTGAAAAGGACATTTCGCAGGGCCAGACCGAGCGTGGCTGGGGCATGGTGTTGCAGGGATTCTTCGACAATGGCATACGTGTGAGCAACTATGCGCTTAATGGTCGCTCGTCGAGAAGCTTCTATACTGAGGGCAGATGGAACGAAATGATTCAGAAAGTCAAGCCCGGCGACTACGTCATAATACAGTTCGGGCACAACGATGAAAAGCCAAAGCCCGACCGCCACACCGATGTGGGCACCACCTTCGATGCCCATCTGGCTCAGTACTGTATAGAAACAAAGGCCAAGGGGGCCACCCCAATACTCATGAACTGTGTGGTTCGCCGCAACTTCTACCTAAAACCGGAGAGCAAGGACGATGAGTCTCTGCGCTCAACCACGCTCACCGGCGAAACCGTAAACAGCGATTCGCTCGTCGATACCCATGGTGCTTACAAGGATGCACCGCGCCATGTGGCTCAGAAACTTGGCGTTGTGTTCATCGATGCCAATAAGATTACCCACGACATTGAGCAGGGTCTCGGCGTGGAAGGTAGCCGCAAGCTCCACATGTGGATAGAACCGGGCAAGTATTCTTGGGCTCCTCAGGGCCGGCAAGACAATACTCACTACAACGTTTATGGTGCTCACGTGGTGGCTTCGGCCCTTGCCGACGCCCTCGGAGAGGCACTTCCGGAGCTCAGGTCCCACATAGTGCACTACGATTACATTGTAAGCGACGAGGGTAGGGGCAACTTCATGGACCTGCAGAGTGCCGTAGATGCCGTTCCCCGCAAGGCTTCGGCCAAGATTTTGGTGCTCCATGGCCAGTTCCCCAAGCCAGTAATAAAACACAAAAAAATAGAGATAGACTATTGGGAGTAGGCCCATCTGCTTCCTATAAAAGGCTAACCGCCGCCACATATATTAATAATGTGGCGGCGGTTGCTGTTTTTCGGCCTTCCCGTTAATGTATTATGGCCTGTCCGGCTCTGTCATTTCTGCTCCATAAACCAATGTTTCGGCTTTAGGCAATTGTTCAAGCGGGGGCGACTTTCTGCATAGTATGGTTCCCGGTGTGGGCAGTTATCTTCTGTGATGCTTGAAAAAGCGTTTTTTATTTTCTGCTTAGCAAAATACATTTTACTGCGTAGAGTTTATATTTTTGCTGCCTAGCAAAATACTTTTTTCTATAAGATTACAACGTCAGAAGATACGTTTCTGCCCCAACTTTCCATGGCTTCTGCCCCATGAAACAGACTCTAAGCCCCCATCATATCCACATATTCAGCGTGTCGTGGCTCCATACCGCGGCATCGATTTGCTGCAAGGGCCATGTGGTAGAAGGGCGACTTCTCCGAAGTCGGATTGGGAGGGAGCCTTGATTCCTCGGGTCGGGACGACCCGAGGTTATTAAGCGGTGATGCCTTCGGCATCATTTCTCTGCGCTGTCGGACAGGTCCGGTGATGCTGTTGTGTCAGTGCTATGCCACGGCGACGCTGAGTCTGCGTTGCCTACGGCATCAGTCCTTGAGCGTGAGTGAGGTCTTCAGCCTGAGGTTATCAGAGGCATTGCCCACCAAAAGGGTGAATTTGCCGGGCTCGGAGCGCCACTCCTGACGGGCCTCGTCGTAGAAACTGAATGCCCGGCGACCCACTTTTATGTTCACGTCGCGCTGCTCGCCGGGGGCGAGAGCCACCTTACCGAAGCCTTTAAGCTCCTTATACGGGCGGTCTACCGATGCCTTGTCGTCGTGAATGTATAGTTGCACCACCTCGGCTCCGGCCCTTTTGCCCGTGTTTTTCACAGTAACGGTAACCGTGAGGCTGTCGTCTTGCGATATGGTTGGGCTTGAAAGGCGCAAGTTTGACAGTGCAAACGTGGTGTAGCTCAGTCCATGTCCGAAGGCGAAGAGTGGGTGAGTGTTGTGCTGATCGGCCCATCTGTAGCCCACGTATATGCCCTCTTTATACTCCTCATCAATTATGTTGCCCTTTGTTTTGATGCCTCCGGGCTGGCGCCATGTGCCCGGATAGGTGCCCAAGGCATGAGCTCCTACGTCATGTAGCGATGCCGGCCAGGTGAAGGGAAGCTTGCCCGAGGGGTTGACATCACCGCAAAGCACGGCTGCAAGAGCCTCTCCGGCCTCAGAACCGAGGAACCATCCCTGCACCACGGCTGGCACTTTCTTGAGCCAAGGCAGTGCTGCGGGGTTGCCAGATATGTTTACGTAGACCAGCTTCTTGGTCACTTTGGCCAGTTGTTCCATTAGCTTGTCCTGAGCGTAGGGCAGTTCGTATTGCTTGCGATCATGGCCTTCAGCGTCCTGATAGTCGCTTTTATTGAGTCCTCCGAACACAATCACGTAGTCGGCGGTCTTTGCCTTGGCCACGGCATCACTTATAAGCTGCTGCTCTGAACGCTTATCGTTGAGGTCTTGACCTGTGGTTACGCCGTTGTAGCTGCCCGACAGGTCGCCCACATAGCCGCGTTCAAACTCTACTGTGGCCACTCCGCTGAGCCGTTTCTGCAGTCCCTGTAGCGGAGAAATCTCCTTTTGTGCCTTCAGCGACGACGAACCGCCGCCCACTGTCATCATCTTTATGGCGTTCTCGCCCACCACCAGCACCGTGGGATTAGGCTTTTGTTGCAGCGATATGGGCAGTGTGTTGCCGTCGTTCTTCAGCAACACTATGCCCTCTTCGGCTATTTTGCGAGCCGCATCGTAGTGGCTCTCCGAGCAGAGCGAGCCATGGCCGCGCTTGGCCATAGTGGTACGGAAATACAAACGCAGCACTCGGCGCACCTTGTCGTTGAGTCCTTCCATTGAGTATTTGCCCTCAACGATGCCCTTAAGGTAAGGGTCGGCCAGGTAGTAGTTGCTGTAGGCGTTGCTGGCTCCGCTGTTCAGGCCGTTGGTATGGGTGCCAAACTCGAGGTCGAGCCCGTAGTTTGCAGCCTGATAAGTGTCGTGAGCGCCACCCCAATCGCTAACCACCACGCCGTCGAACTGCCACTCCTGCTTCAGAATCTTGTTCAGAAGGTAGTCGTTATGGCATTCATGTTGGTCCTTGTATATGCCGTAGGCGCCCATCAGAGCCCACACATGGGCCCTGCGCACTGCTGCCTCGAAGGGCGGAAGGTATATCTCGCGCAGTGTGCGGTCGCTGAGTTTCACGTTCACTTCCGACCTATACTCCTCGTCGTTGTTAAGGGCGAAGTGCTTAACGCAGGCCGAAACGCCGTTGCTCTGTATGCCTTCAACGTATGGTACTACCATTTCAGAGGCCAGATACGGGTCTTCGCCGAGGTACTCAAAGTTGCGCCCGCAGAGCGGAGTACGCAGAATGTTCACTCCCGGGGCCAATATCATGTCCTTGCCTCGGTATAGTGCCTCCTCGCCGAGGCTCTTTCCGTAGAGGTAAGCCATGGGAGTGCTCCACGAAGCGGCCAAACACGTGAGGGCGGGGAAGGCCACACACGAGTCGTTAGTTTGCCCGGCTTGCTCCCATTTGTCCCATACCACGTCGGCTCTAACGCCATGAGGGCCGTCGTCTGTCCACAAATCGGGCAGTCCGAGCCGTGGAACGCCACGGGCAGAGAACTTGCTTTGGGCGTGCAGAATGCTGATTTTCTCACGCAGAGTCATACGGCTCAGGGCGTCATCCACCCGCTTTTCTATCGGCGCATTATCGTCAAGATAAGTTGGTATTGGCTCTGTGGTTTGTGCTTTTGTTGCCATCGGGCCGGCCAAGAGCATTGCCGACGCGATGATGGTACTCAATTTGAGATTCATAGTTGATATTTTCTTTTAGTTTTCTTGGGCTTTTTTTATCGTCTACAAAGTTAGAAATAAAAAACAATATATGCACCACCGCAAGGCAAAAATATAGAGTCGTAGCGGTGTTTTTGATATTATGGGTACTGATTGTCAGCTAATTAGACGGCAGATTTGTGGTTGAAAATATAAACTGAATATTGCCACCGCAACGCTCTTGGGCCACATTATTATAAAAAATATGCAAGGATTATTGCCTATTGGCAAAAATCTGTTACCTTTGCATTATGGTTGTCTCATTGCGATATGGGCAGTCAGGAAAGCTAAAAGCCATAATTTATGAACCGAACAATACTACTAATAGGCCTCATGTTGCTATGTTTGGTGCCGGCAAACGCCGCCAACAGAGCCGACATAGCCGCAATACTAAACCGCCTCGACTCACTTATTGAGGTCTCGCCCAGCATAGTTGCCCGCAAGGAAGCACGCCTGTCGCAGCTAAAGTCGCAGCTACGGTCAGCCCGAAACGACGAGGCGCGCTACGCTTTGGGGCAGAAGCTCTACGCCGAATACTGCTCCTACAAGAGCGATTCAGCCATAAGCACATTGCAACAGTGCTTCCATCTGGCCGAGAAGATGCACCGGCCCGACCTGAAAAACGACTGTCTGTCGCTCATTGCCTACGAAAGCTCGTCGGTGGGCCACTACCCCGACGCCGGCGCCATGCTCCGACAGGTTGACGAAAGCAACCTGTCGGCACAGGGAAAGTTCTACTACTACCGTGCCATGAACCATCTCTACAGCGAGATAGGATTCTACTCGCACCTTAAAAGCGTAAGAGACAGCGCCTACAACGTGGCAGACAAGTACGAGGATCTGCTGCTGCGGAGTCTCGATAAGCGTTCGGCCACCTACAAGTATTACCTCTGCCGCAACCTGTACAGCCACCATAAGTACCCCGAAGCACTGACAGTGTGCAACCAGTGGCTTGCCATGACGCCCCGACAGTCGCGCGACTTTGCCATGGTGGCATACTTTCAGCACCTCATTCATTCCGTTATGGGCCATGACGATGATGCCATCTACTGGGCCGCATGCACGGCAGTGAGCGACGTTAGCCATGCCGTGATGGACCAAGGAGGGCTATGGATGCTGGTCGACCGTATAAGTAAGCAGGACCTTAACCGCTCTTACAGGTACATAAAGTTTGCATGGCAGTGTGCCAACACATTCGGAACAGACGTGCGTACCAAGCAAATAATGCCCGTTTTGTCTGTAGTGGAGTCGCAATATCAGCAACAACTCAACGTGGCCAACCAGCGTCTGCGCATAATAACGCTGCTAATAGCCCTCCTTGCCGTAGCCCTCGTGGTGCTGTTGGGCTATTTCGTGAAGCAAAGGCGCAAACTTGCCGTAGCAAACTCACGCCTAACGGAGGCTGATAGAATAAAAGAAGCTTACATTGGCCGCTTCTTGACGCTCTGCTCTGACTACATCAACCGCATGGACAAGGCGCGTCGGTCGGCCAATAAGCTGATAAAAGACGGCAAAACCGAAGAACTGTATCACATTACACGCTCTACCGAGGAGCGGGAGCGCAACGTTGAGGAGCTGTATGGCTACTTCGACGAGACGTTCCTGAAGATATTCCCCACGTTTGTAACCGACTTCAACGCCCTGCTAAGGCCCGAATGCCGCGTGGAAGTGGAGCCGGGAAAGCTTAATACCACACTGCGCATATTCGCCCTTATACGACTCGGCATTGACGACAGTAGCAAAATAGCCGCCTTTCTGCACTATTCCGTCAATACAATTTATAACTACCGCGCCCGCACAAAGAACGGTTGCATAGCCGATAGAGACACTTTTGAAAGCAGGGTGAAGCAACTCGGCAAGCTATAGAAAACAGTATCAGAAAATGATGTCTCTGCCGTAAACTGATTACGGCACTTCTGTAATCGCGTTACGGCACTTCTGTAATCGCGTTACGGCACTTCAGTAACCTCATTACGAAAGTGTCGTAATCCTGTTACGAAAGTTCCGTAATAGGATTACGAGACAGCCGTAACAAGCTTACATAACCACTATAAACCGATAATATAATTCCAACTTTTTCCCACTTTTACGCCTTTTGTCTGCTTTTATAAACTGTTGTAAATCAATAAGTTAATTTTTACAGCGGCCGAAAGTGTCCACTTTTGCGCTCCCTCAGGCTAAAACTTCCCGCTTATTTGCCTATCTTTGCAATTGGCTACCACCAACAACGTGGCCGGAAACAATCAATACCCACCGACAAGAAAATAACTTATTATACTTAAAATAATGAAGAAGGCAATTCTATTCCTACTCTCCCTCACCCTCGTCCTAGGTTTGCAGGCACGCACTCAGACAAGGTTCGTACACGTGGAAGGCACAAACCTGGTGCAGCCCAACGGCAAAAAGCTATTCATTCAGGGCACAAACCTTGGCAATTGGCTAAATCCCGAAGGTTATATGTTCGGCTTTGGCAAGACGAATGCACCGTGGATGATAGAGCTTATGCTGAAACAAGCCGTCGGACCCGATGCTGCCGCCAGCTTCTGGAAGCAGTTTAAGGACAACTATATTACCCGTTCCGACATAGAATTCATAGCACGTCAGGGGGCAAACACAATAAGACTGCCTTTCAATTACCGCCTGTTCACTAACGAAGACTATATGGGTCTCACGGCCAATCAAGACGGATTTGCCCGCATTGACTCACTCGTGGGCTGGTGCAGGGACAATAATCTCTACCTAATACTTGACATGCACGACTGCCCTGGTGGCCAAACCGGCGACAATATAGATGACAGCTACGGCTATCCTTGGCTCTTCGACAGCGAGCAAAGCCAGCAACTGTTCTGCGAAATATGGCAAAACATAGCCCGCCACTACAAGGATGAGCCTGTGGTGCTGGGCTACGAGCTCATGAATGAACCTCTTGCGCCCTATTTTGACAACAAGGAGGAACTCAACAACAAGCTGGAACCGCTCTACAAACGTGCGGTAAGGGCCATTCGTGAGGTTGATATTAACCACGTTATTCTACTTGGCGGCGCGCGATGGAACTCAGACTTCTACATGTTTACAGACTGGCAGTTCGACAATAATATAATGTATACATGCCATCGCTATGGAAGTAAGGCCACGTCAGAAGCTATCAAAACCTACATTGACTTCCGCGACCAGACCGGATTGCCCATGCTGATGGGCGAAATGGGGCACAACACCGACCAGTGGCAATCAGACATGGTGGCCGTGCTTAAGAAAGCAAACATCGGTTACACTTTCTGGCCATACAAAAAGGTGGACGGTTCGTGCATGATGGCCATAACACGGCCCGAAAGTTGGGACAGTCTGATGGTGAAATTTGCCGAGGCCGACCGCGTAACATTTAAGCAAATACGGCAGGCTCGCCCCAATCAGGCAAGGCTAAGGCAGTTGCTCGGCCAGTTCGTAGAGAATGCAAAAGCGGCCAATTGCACTCCTCAGCAGGACTATATACAGTCAATGGGACTGCCCAAGAAGGCTAAATGAGGCTGTGATATATACATTATTAATATGTAAGCCAATACAATTTATATCATGAAACCTTCAAAACTAATTGTCGTATCGGCGCTATTGGGCCTCAGCATTGCCACAGCCACGGCCCAAAAGCAAACCATGAGCGAGTATATAGACAAGCTCATGGCCAAGATGACAGTGGAAGAAAAGATAGGACAACTTAATCTGCTGCCCGGAAACGATATAAACACGGGCGAGATTATGAACTCGCCGCTGGCCGAACTTGTGCAACGGGGCCAGCTTGGCGCCGTACTCAACGTTAAAGGCGTAGCTAAGGTAAGGTCGCTCCAGCAATACGCCGTGCAGAAGAGCCGGCTCGGCATTCCGTTACTTATAGGTCAGGACGTTATTCATGGCTATGAGACGGTGCTTCCCATACCTCTCGCACAGGCCTGTGCGTGGAATCCCGACGCGGTAGAGGCCGGTTCGCGCATGGCTGCAACAGAAGCGTCGGCCAATGGCATAAACTGGGTGTACAGTCCCATGGTAGATGTCTCCACCGATGCACGTTGGGGGCGCATAGCTGAGAGTTATGGTGAGGACCCCTACCTGTCGTCTGTCATGGCGGCAGCGGCAGTAAGAGGCTATCAAGGCAGCGGAGAGACGAGCGGA
>CAZUWO010000113.1:0-10293 GCA_964623995.1 uncultured Prevotella sp.
CAACAAGATTGACAACTACCACTTTACGCCGCAAGATGCCGACGACCTTACGCCGCCAAAGCGTGAGAACATATCGCTAGATGAGCTCCGCCGCACGTGGATGGCACGTCTTCAGGACAACTGTATATTCATCTCGGCCCGCGAAAGGCAGAACATCGACGAGCTAAGAGACGTGCTCTACAAGCGCGTTCGCGAACTGCACGTACAGAAATATCCCTACAACGACTTCCTCTACCCGGAGGTGGAGTGATGCCGTAGGGCCGAGTAAGGGAATTGCCAAAGTCAATACTAAAAACCCAAAAGCAATGCAAAACACCGATTATCGTGGACTTACCGAAAACGAAATAAGACTGTTGGAGCACAACGGATGCCGCGCTGACGACTGGACGGGAGTGAGTGTGGCCGACGATTTCTGCCCCGACTACGTGCGCAACGTCAGTTTCCACGGCGAGGTGGAGCTGGGAGTGTTCGACAAGCGCATTGAGACGGGCGAGGGATTCAGCTGCCATTCGGGCATAAGCAATGCCGTACTGAGCGACGTTACCGTAGGCGACAACTGCCTTATAGAGAATATCGGGGCTTACATTCATAACTGCGACATAGGCGATGAGACCTATGTGGGCAACGTTGGACGCATAAGCTCATCGCCCGAGGCCACTTTCGGCCAGGGCGCAGAGATGAGTCTGCTCAGCGAGGCCGGTGCAGTCAACGCGCTGTTGTTTGACGGTCTCACCTCGCAACTTGCCGCTTTCATTGTCCGTCACGCTTCTGATGAGGGCTTTTTCAGCTCCATCCGCAGTCTGGTCGAGTCCCATCTCGCCCACACTCTGCCCTCTCGAGGCTACATAGGCAGTGGCTGCAAGGTGATGGATGTGGGCGAAATAGTAAGCAGTATCATTGCCGACGGCTGCGAAGTGAGTGGTTCCACGCTCATCTATGACACCACTCTTGGGGCAGTTCCCGGGGTTCCCGAGTCGGTATATGTGGGCAACGGCGTCATTCTTAAGGGCTGTGTGGTGGCTCCTGATGCCTCTATCACCGACGGAGCCAACCTTGAGAACTGCTTCGTTGACAGTGGTTGCCGCATAATGAGTGGCTTTACCGCCACCTGTTCGCTCTTTTTCGCCAACAGCCAAATGGCCTGTGGCGAGGCCATAGCATCGCTTTGCGGTCCCTTTACCGTAAGCCACCACAAGAGCTCACTGCTCATTGGCGGCATGTACTCATTCTATAACGCCGGCAGCGGCACCAACTACTCCAACCATGCCTATAAGTCGGGCCCGGTGCATTGGGGCATAATGGAGCGCGGAAGCAAGACAGCAAGCGGCTCTCACGTGCTATGGCCGGCCCATATCGGTGCATTCACCATGGTTATGGGCAAGGTTAGCACCCACCCCGACGTGGCTTCGCTGCCTTTTAGTTATATTTTCGGCAACGCCGATGGCACTGTCAGCTTGCTGCCGGCACGCAATTTTGCAACCCTTGGCACCCATCGCGACGTGCTGAAGTGGCCCAAACGCGACCTCCGCCCAGTGGCTCTGCGACGCAGTATGGTAAACACCGACTGGCTAAATCCTGTTGTGGCCGAGCAGTGTCTGCAAGGGCTGGAAGAGCTTAGAGCCCTTCAGCAAACCCAAGGCTACGACTCTGAGGTCTACAGTTATGGCGGATGCGAGATAACCAACCGCCATCTGCTCGACGGCATGCGCCGCTACGAGGAGATACTCCTACTCTATCTCACCGAGAACCTTGACGAGCAGACTCCCGAAAGCAATGCTCCACGAGAGCAATGGACCGACTTGGGCGGTCTGTTGCTGCCCTACAGTGTTGAGAAACAGCTTGCCGACGACGTGATAGCGGGCCGTTTGCAGTCTATTGAGGCTATAGAGGCGAGACTGACCGAGGCAAATTCGCACTACAAAGAGTACAAACAGCGCTACACTGCCGCACTTCGCAACACCGGAGAGTTTGCCTCCATGAGCCTCGACGACATACGACAGCAGGGCGAAGCCGCCCGTACCGCATGGCGGACAGCAATAGACAACGACCGCAGCAAGGAGCAAGAGCTGAAAGATGCCATAAGCTTCTGGCCACAAAACAACGATAACATAGACTTACAAAAAACAATATGACTATGAGAATCAAAACAGTCATCATGGCCGTATTGCTCCTTATAACCCTTGGAGCAACGGCTCAGAACTACGAAGAGGTGCCCGGCGACCCGATGAAAGCCCGCATCTACACTCTCCCTAACGGCCTTAAGGTATATCTTTCGGTTAATAAGGAGAAGCCGCGTGTGCAATGCTACATTGCCGTACGCACCGGTTCGCGCAACGATCCACCCGAGACCACAGGACTGGCCCACTACCTTGAGCACCTCATGTTTAAGGGTACAAACCACTTTGGCACTTCCAACCCCGTGGCCGAGCGGCCATATCTCGACTCAATACGTGCCCGCTACGAGTACTACCGCACACTTACCGACCCGCAGCAGCGCAAACAATGCTACCACAAGATAGACTCACTGTCACAGCTTGCCGCCCGTTACAACATTCCTAACGAGTATGACAAGATGATGACGGCAATTGGAGCCGAGGGCACAAACGCCTATACGAGCAACGACGTTACGTGCTACACCGACAACATTCCGGCCAACGAGATTGAAAATTACCTTAAAGTGCAGGGCGACAGATTCCAAAACATGGTGATACGTGGCTTCCACACTGAGCTCGAAGCTGTGTATGAGGAGTATAACATCGGTCTTGCCAACGACGGCAATAAGGTGTTTACCGCCCTCATGGCCAAGCTTTTCCCTAAGCATCCGTACGGCACCCAGACCACGATAGGCCGTGGGGAGCACCTGAAAAACCCATCAATAGTAAACATTGAAAACTATTTTAAGCGCTACTACGTGCCAAACAACGTGGCTATATGTATGGCTGGTGACCTCGACCCTGACAAAGTGATGGCCTTAATACACAAGTACTTCGACTCATGGCAGCCCTCCCTCAACCTGTCAAGGCCTGAATACGGGCCACAACCTGCCATAACAGCCCCTATTGACACCACTGTGGTGGGCCAGGAGGCTGAGTCGGTGGTGATGGGATGGCGATTCCCAGCCGCCAACTCGGCTGCTTGCGACACGCTCGACATACTTACCGCTGTGCTTTACAATGGCCGCGCCGGCATGATTGACCTCAACCTGAACCAGAAATTGAAGATACAAGGCGGCTATGCCGGCAATGACGAGCTCAACGATTACTCCATGTTCATCATGGGAGGACAGCCCAACCAAGGTCAAACCATTGAACAGGTGCGCCAGTTGCTGCTCGACGAGTTGCAGAAACTGCGCCGCGGCGAGTTCTCCGATGACCTTTTGGAGTCTATTATCAACAACCAAAAACGCGATTTCTACCAGGCCATGCTCAGCAACCAGTGGCGTGCCAACCGCTTCGTGTCTGCGTTTATCGACAACATCGCATGGGACAAGATGGTGGGGTGGCTCGACCGCGTGTCAAAACTTACCAAACAGGACATCGTTAACTTTGCCAATCGCTACCTCTTGGACGATAACTTCGTGTGCGTATATAAGCGTCAGGGCGTCGATTCCACTCTGAAGAAGGTTGAGAAACCTGCCATAACGCCCATTCCAACCAACAACGACAAGAGCTCAAAGTTCCTCAACGAGGTGGTCAATGCTAAGGTTGAGCCCATTCAACCAGTCTTTACCAACTTCGATCGCGACCTTACCAAGAGCGAGATAAAGAAGCCCAAGATGCCGTTACTTTATATTCAGAACAAGACTGACGGCCTTTTCACACTGCAGTTACGCTATAAGAACCTCGGCCAAGAACTAACTCCGCTTTATGGTTATGCCGCTGACTATGCCGATATTCTCGGTACCAAGACCATGACCAACGAACAACTGAAGCAGCAATTCTATAAACTGGCTTGCGATTACAGCATAAGTCAGGGCGGAAGTGAGCTTTACGTCACCCTGCAAGGTCTCTCAGAGAACATGAAAGAAGCACTTCAGCTGCTCAGTTCTGTGATAACAGACATTCAACCCGATACTGCTGCCTACAGTCGCTATGTGAGCGTGGTGGAAAAGAACCGCCAGGACAACCGCGCCAACCAGCAAGCCAACTTTAGCTCACTGACATCGTATGGCATGTACGGCAAATACAACAATCTTCTAAGCGCTGTTACCGTCAAGGAATTGAAGGAAATGAACCCTGATAGATTACTTGACTACCTGCGTGACTTAGCTAACCACACGCCGACGCTGCTCTATTTTGGTCCGATGACACAGAAGCAGCTTGCACAGTCGATGAGTAAGCTCGGCATGTTACATAATAATAATGTGAAATTGCCACAACATCAGATTAGGAAATTTAAGATGCAGCCTACCAACCGCAACGAAGTGCTTATGGCTGAATATGATGCCAAGAACACTTACATGGCGGGATTCTACGACAATGAGGTGAAAAGTGACGACAGTAGAGAGCCTATTATTCGCCTTTTCAATGAGTACTTTAGTGGAAGCATGAACTCTCTGGTATTCCAAGAGGTGCGTGAGGCCCGCGGACTTGCCTATTCGGCTTTCGCAACGTATGACACTCCGTGGCGAAGAGAAGAACCTGAGTGCTTCTATACCTACGCCATCACCCAGACAGACAAGCTCCCCGACTGCATAAAAGAGTTCCACGAGCTTATAGACTCTATGCCAGAGCGTCCTCAACTCTTCGAACTGGCCAAGCAAAGCTTACTTAAGAGCATCGCCACTTCACGTACCACGCGCTTCGGAACGCTCAGTTACTACTGGAATCAGCAGCGATTGGGCCGCAATTACGATATAGACAGCCTCGTCTATTATCAGGTTCCCAAGATAACTCTGCCACAACTGGTCGAGTTTGAGCGTCAATACATAGCCAATAAGCCATGTCGCTACATTATTTTGGGCAAGGAAGCCGACATGGACATGAAGTTTCTTGAGAAGCTTGGCCCCATAACTAAGCTCAAACAAGACGACTTCATGATTAAATAATAAATAATGTGGAGTGTGGAAAAATAGAAACCAAACCGCAAAAACAAACATAACAACAATACAAAAAACAATAAAACATTATGGCAAAAGAACCAGATTTCAAGTACGCGCCTATGTTTCAGACCGGCAAAGACACCACAGAGTACCGGCTGTTGACCAAGGAAGGCGTGCAGACAGCTCAGTTTGAGGGCAAGGAAATACTAAAAGTATCGCCCGAAGCCTTGACTCTGCTTGCCCAACAGGCATTCCACGACTGCGAGTTCATGCTGCGTCGCGCCCACAATGAGCAGGTAGCAGCCATCCTTCACGACCCTGAGGCCTCGGAAAACGATAAGTACGTGGCCCTGCAATTTCTGCGCAACGCAGAGACTGCGGTGAAAGGAGTTCTTCCTTTCTGCCAGGACACCGGTACGGCCATTATCCATGGAGAGAAGGGACAGCAGGTGTGGACAGGCTTCGACGATGAGGAGGCTCTCTCACGTGGCGTTTACAACACCTACACTCAGGACAATCTGCGCTACTCTCAGAATGCTCCGCTCACCATGTATGAAGAGGTCAACACCCGCTGCAACCTGCCTGCACAGATAGATATCGAGGCTACCGAGGGCGAGGAGTACCGCTTTATAATGGTGGCCAAGGGCGGAGGCTCGGCCAACAAGACCTACTTCTACCCAATGACAAAGGCCACCATACAGAATGAAGGCACGCTTCTGCCCTTCCTTGTGGAGAAGATGAAGAGCCTTGGCACCGCCGCCTGCCCTCCTTACCACATCTGCTTCGTCATAGGCGGCACAAGCGCTGAGCGCAATCTGCTCACCGTGAAGCTCGGAAGCATAAAGTACTACGACGGACTGCCAACAACAGGCGACGAGACCGGACGTGCTTTCCGCGACTTGGACCTTGAGCAGAAGTTGCTCAATGAGGCCCACAAGATAGGCCTTGGAGCCCAGTTCGGCGGCAAAGCCTTTGCCCACGACGTGCGCGTTATACGTCTTCCGCGCCACGGAGCCAGCTGTCCTATAGGATTGGGTGTGAGCTGCTCGGCCGACAGAAACATAAAAGCCAAGATTAACCGCGATGGCATCTGGCTCGAAAAGATGGACGACAACCCAACAGAGCTTATACCAGAGGAGCTGCGCAAGCCAGGAGAAGGCGGCAAAGGCATTGAGATCGACCTCGACAAAGGCATCGACGCCGTACGCAAGGAGCTTACCAAATATCCCGTATCAACCCGTGTAAGCCTCAACGGCACCATCATCGTGGCCCGCGACATAGCCCACGCCCGTCTGAAAGCGGCACTCGACAAGGGTGAAGACCTTCCTCAGTACTTTAAGGATCATCCTATTCTCTACGCCGGACCGGCCAAAACACCAGAGGGTTACCCATGTGGCTCGATGGGACCAACCACTGCCAACCGCATGGATCCGTACGTTGACGAGTTCCAAGACCATGGAGGCTCGCTCGTTATGATAGCAAAGGGCAACCGTACGCAGGTGGTTACCGACGCATGCAAGAAGCATGGCGGCTTCTATCTTGGCACAATAGGAGGCGTTGCCGCCGTATTGTCGAAGGATTGCATCAAGAGCATCGACTGTGTGGCCTACCCCGAGCTCGGCATGGAGGCAATATGGAAGATAACTGTTAAGGATTTCCCAGCCTTTATCCTCGTAGACGACAAAGGGCACGACTTCTTCAAGGAGCTGAAGCCGTGGCCGGTATGTGAGAAATAATATTATTCGGGGAGCTCATAGCGGCTCCCCCGACTCTCGGTCTTGTGGCCGCGGCTATTTCATAAACACGAAATAGACCGCTGCCACAAGGCATACGAAAGCCGCAAAGTGGTTCCAGTGCAACGACTGACCTTGGAAAAGCAGGTTGGCTATCACTGCAAATACCACCAGCGACACACATTCCTGTATAACTTTGAGCTGAACCAGCGAGAAGGGACCGCCGTTACCGTCGAATCCTATACGGTTGGCCGGCACCTGACAGCAGTACTCAAAGAACGCGATGCCCCATGAAAAGGCTATCACTCCTATAAGGGGCCAGTGACTGCTTATGCCAGATTGTTGCAAGCGCAGATGGCCATACCAGGCCAATGTCATGAATATGTTGCTCAGAAACAGCAGCATAATGGTGTAAAGACCGCTCATTCTTTTTCTTGATTTTTTATTTTTCAAGGTACAAAGGAACAAAATTTAACTCGCTCTACCAACACTTGGAACATATTTTGTTATGCTCTCGGTGGAATAATTTAACTAAAACTTCAACATGGAGAAAAAACAACCACAGCAAAAACCACAACATTGGTTCAACTGGAACACACTCTTTTGGTGTGCGCTCATGCTCATTTTGCTCAACGGCTTGCTGTATCCTACCTTCGGAACCCAGCAAACCAAGGATACCGACTACATTACTTTCCTCAACTATGTGGGTAAGGGCAAGGTGAGCAAGGTACTTGTAAAGGACGACATAGTCTACTGCACGGTGCCAGGAAAGGGCAAGACCGAAACCACCTACAAGACCACTGAGGTAAACGACCCAGGGCTTGTAGACCGACTTGTCAAGGCCAAGGGTGCCAACAAGAATGGAAAAATAGAATTTACTAAAACACTGCCGCAAAAGAATTCACCACTTTTGGACTTCTTCCTCTGGTGGATTCTGCCGGTACTCATATTCTATTGGATATGGCAGTATGGCGCCAAGAAGATGATGAAAGGTGGGGCCGGCGGCGGCAGTTTTATGTCTTTTGGCAAAAGTGGCGCAAAAGTGTATGCCGAAAACGACGTGAAGACGACCTTCGCTGACGTTGCCGGGCAGGACGAAGCAAAGGCAACGCTCAAGGAAATTGTTGACTTCCTGCACAATCCGCAGAAATACACGCGCCTCGGAGCACACCTACCAAAGGGCGCTCTGCTCGTAGGACCTCCGGGAACGGGCAAGACGCTCATAGCAAGGGCCGTGGCCGGCGAGGCCAAAGTGCCTTTCTTCAGCATCTCAGGCTCCGAATTCGTACAGATGTTTGTAGGCATGGGTGCCGCCAAAGTGCGCGACCTGTTCCAGCAAGCTTCCCAAAAGGCTCCTTGTATTATCTTCATCGACGAAATTGACGCCATAGGAAAGAGCCGCGATCAGGCCATGGGAAACGATGAACGCGAACAAACCCTCAACCAGTTGCTTACAGAGATGGACGGCTTCGACTCCTCCAAGGGAGTGGTAATACTGGCTGCAACCAACCGTCCTGAATCTCTCGACAAGGCATTGCTGCGCCCCGGCCGCTTCGACCGGCGCATAATAATGGAGCTTCCCGACCTTGAGGGCCGCAAAGCCATTCTGAAGGTGCACCTGAAGAATGTTCGCCACGGCCAGATAGACCTCGACAGGGTGGGCCGTGCCACTGCAGGCTCGAGCGGAGCCGACATAGCCAACATCGTGAACGAGGCAGCTCTGCGGGCCGTTCGCCTTGGAAAGAGCGAAATAGAGACCGAAGACCTCGAGGAGAGTGTGGAAACAGTGATAGCCGGTGAGCAGAAAAAGGGAGCCGTTATTGCCCCCGACGAGAAGCGCATCATTTCCTATCACGAGATAGGACATGCCATGGTGGCAGCCTGTCAGACCCATTCGGCACCTGTTGAGAAAATAACCATCATACCGAGAACCAGCGGAGCCCTTGGCTACACCATGCAAGTAGACGCCGGAGAGAAGCATTTGATGAGCAAGGACGATATGCTTAACCGCATAGCCACACTAACCGGAGGCCGCGCTGCCGAGGAAGTAATGTGCCATACTGTCACAACCGGTGCCAGCAACGACATAGAGAAGGCCACACAGCTGGCCCGTTCAATGGTTACTATCTACGGCATGAGCGACGAGTTCGGCATGATGCAGCTCGAGCAGGTGCGCAACCAGTATCTGGGAGGCAACTCTTCACTCACCTGTAGTGCCGAGTCGGCCCGTGAGATTGACAAGACCGTGGCCCGCATCATAAGCGACGCCCACGCCAAGGCAGTGAAAATAATAACCGATCACAAAGCTCAGATGGACGCCGCTGCCGCAATTCTGCTCAAGAAGGAAACCATAACCGGCAAGGAGTTTATGGATGTGCTGGGCAGCTTTGACGAGAAAAAGGCCTGAGGCCAGGCCCTAATGGACTGCCATGGGGCTTTAACATAATATTAAGCATTGAGCCTCCGGCCAAACAGCAGAGCGGCACTGCCACGCCCTTTGCGCTTGGCCGGAGGCTCTTATACATTAAAAAAGGAAAAGATAATGGAAGGAAAAGACATTCAGGACAACACTTCGGCCCAACAGGCCCGCCACAAGCAGCAGCGGCAGTTGGCGCTGTGGATAGGAGCTCTGGTTGCGGGCTGCCTCTTGGGACTGCTCCACGCCGACTGGATAGACGGGCTTATGAGCTTCATTGCCACCGTTTACACGCGGCTCTTCCAGCTTGTGGCCGTGCCCACAATAGTGCTTGCGGTCATAACTACACTGGCTAAGTTCGGCCAGCAGCGCGATACAGGACGCATATTCGGCCATGCCGTGGTCTACACTTTGCTGACAACGGTTACAGCTGCCGCTATAGGGCTGGTGCTCTACTGCATAATTGAGCCGGCCAATCTGCCGCAATCCATGGTTACTCAGGGCTCTACGGCCATACCGAAGAACCTTGGCGGCGAAAGCTATTACGACCATATACTGAGCGTTGTGCCCAACAACATAGTGCGGCCGCTGCTCGAGGGCAACGTGCTCTCGCTGCTCATACTCGCCTTTGCCGTAGGCATAGCGCTGGCCAAACTGCCCAAGAGCGACAGCAAGGACGTGCTGCTGAAGGGCATACAAGGCCTGCAGGACGTGCTCTTCATGCTCATCCGTGCCCTTATATGGACTCTTCCGGTGGGCATTCTCGCCTTCTCGGCCCAGCTGTCGGCACAGGTTTCGGCGGGCATAGCAGTGCAGTCGCTCGGCCGGTACATAGCGGTAATAATCAGCGGCAACCTAATTCAGATGTTCATTGTGCTGCCACTGTTCCTCCTTGCCCGTGGGTTGAACCCGCTCCATGTGTTCTCCCGCATGTCGCCGGCAGTGCTAATGGCCTTTTTTACCAAGAGTTCGGCTGCCACCCTGCCCGTAACCATGAGCTCGGCCGAGCGGCGTCTGGGCGTAAGTGAGAAGGTTTCGCGCTTTGTTCTGCCCATTTGCACCACCATAAACATGAATGGCTGCGCGGCCTTCATTCTCTTAAC
>CAZUWO010000114.1:0-8545 GCA_964623995.1 uncultured Prevotella sp.
AGCAGTCGGCATGGCCCGACGTGGTGGTGGGAGCGCTGCTGGGCGACATGGCCGCCGAGCCGGGGGTGAAGGATGGCGACACCGTGGTGGCCACGCTCTCGCTCTACGCCCGCAAGCAGGACGGCCACTGGTGGAACTCCGTGAGAATTGTAAGCATTGTTAAATCTGAAAACCAATACAGCTATGCACATTGATTTGATTCTTTCTGATGACGACTACCGTCGCATCCTCAGTTCAAAACGCCGCATAAGGGGCAGCATCTGCACGGTATCGCCGAGCGAGTTCAGCTTCAGAGCCTTTGCCCAGAGCGAAGAGGGCGAGCCTACGCCATGCCGCAAATTTCGCACCCCGCACTCGCTGACAACGGTAACGCCCGACGTGGTGAAGCTCACCTTCCGCATGTTGCGCAATGAGCCTTCCGACCCCACCGAAACCATGTACGACGAGGTGGACGACGCGGCTGCGTTCGTGGAGAAAAACGTGGAATGAATTAGGAATGATGAATGTTGAATGTTGAGTTATTTGATGACTAATTGATTATTAATAATTTTTCATTTTGCATTAGAGCAACTCAACATTCAACATTAAATTTAATTCAACATTCATCATTAAACATTCAACATTAAAATTATGTTTGACTACATACAAAAGATTACTTCAACGCAAACTGTGGAGTGCACCAAGGACTTGATGCAAACCGTGATGAGGTCGACGCTGGTAGGCGACACGTGTGCCGAGATAGCCGACCTGAGGGAAAAGACGCTGCGGGGCGAAATGAGCCGCGAGGATTTCGACACCAAGAAGTCGGAGCTGAAACGCCGCCTGCCGGCTTTCTGCTTCCACGCCCACTTCACTCACGGCCGAAGGCAGAACGACGATGCCGTGGGCTCGGGGCTGTCCATTCTCGACATTGACCATCTGCCCTCGCCCGAGGCTTTCTACAGCGAAAGGGTTAAGGGCCGCGAGTCGGGGCTGGGCATCTTCCTTGTCCACCTAACGCCGAGCGGCGAGGGGCTGCGGCTGGTGTTTGCCCTGCCTTGCGGCATGGGGCTTGTTGAGGGCCAGAGGTGGATGGCCGGAGAGCTGGGTTTGGCCGAGTTTGACGACTGCTGCAAGGACTGGGCTCGCTGCTCGTTTGCCGTGCCCGAGAATTATGTGCTCTTTGCCGACTGGGAAGGGCTTTTCAAGGACTATTCTAAAAACCAAAAAGATGACAGACATATTGATACTGTTGCTGCTGCTCCTGTTGCTGCTGAGGCTGGCAAGGAGGCTGCCGTGGCCGGCGCTGGCGTGAAGGCCGCTAATATTGGGGTAAAGCCCCTGATAGTGTTCGACCTGTGCCGTGAGCAAGCGGGGCTGAAAGACGTCGACATCAACACTCACGGCTCGCGCCACTCGTCGCTGCTGGCCATTCTGAGCGTGGGGGCGGCAAGGCTGCTGTCGGAGGACGAGGCCATGGGCGTGGTGGCCGAGAGAATGCCTGAGTTCTACAGCGAACGCGACTGCCGCCAACTGATACACGACTTCTACGCCAAGTATCACGACTCGAGCAAGATAATGTCGCCCGTGGTGCAGCGCATCAACGCCCGCGCCGAGCTGCTTGCCGCAAGGGCCAAGGCCAAGCATGAGGAAGAGGGCGACAGTGATGAGGTAGAGCACGCGGCCGGCAGCTTTTCTGCCGCCTTCAGCATACCCCCTATACCGGGCATAAAGCAGAGCCTTGCGGGGGTGCCGCAGGGGTTGCAGATGCCTGTGGTGTGCGCGCTGATGCCGCTGGCCGCTGCCTATGCCGACGGGGCGAGCTTCCGCTACTGCGACGGGCGGGTGCAGCAACTGGGGCTGATGAGCATCATCGTGGGTGAGCAGGCGTCGGGCAAGAGCGTATGCAAAGACGTTGTAGACCTGTGGCGCAAGCCCATGGACGACGCCGACAGCGAGGCCCGCAAGGTGGAGGACGAGTGGAAGAAAAAGCGCAAGAACCGCCGCGCCAACGAGCGACTCGACCCCGAGCCCGAGGTGCTGATAAGAGACGTGCCTATAACCATTTCGTGCTCCACGCTGCTTAAGAGGCTGAAGAACGCCCGAGGCCACACGCTCTTCTCGTTCAGCTCTGAGCTCGACACCCTGCGCAAGACCAACGGCGCCGGCTCGTGGTCGTCGAAGTATGACATCTACCGCCTCTCGTTCGACCACGACGTTTGGGGGCAGGACTACAACTCTGACCAAGCCGAGAGCGGCATGGTAAGCGTGGGCTACAACTGGACCATACTGGGCACCTACGGCGCGCTGCGCAAGTGTTTTCGAGGCGACAACATAGAGAACGGACTCTCGTCGAGGGTGATGCTTGCTGAGATGCCCGACAGCACTTTTGCGCCCATGCCACGATTTCATGAAAGCAAGGAGCGCGACGTGGCGGCGATTCTTGAGGCCGTAAGCACGCTGCAGTCAAAGCAGGGCCTGTACGAAACGCCACGGCTGGCACGGGCAATCTATGACTGGGTGGAGCGAAAGCGGCAGGAAGCCATGGCCAACGCCGACCTCGTGGCCGACACCTACCGTCGCCGAGCCGCCGTGATAGGAATGAGGTGCGGCGTGGTGGCATACTTGCTGTCGGGCGAGAAGGAAACCAAGAACGTGATAGCTTTTGCCCTGACCATGGCCGAATACGTGATGCAGGAACAGTGCCGACTGTTTGGCGACGTGCTGAGAAAGCAGTATGCGGCGGACAATGACGTGAAGAGGGAGTCGAAGAATCTTGATGTATTTAATCGTATTGGAGCTGTTTTTTCTTTTCATGACATAATTAATATAAGAAATGATATTACTAATTCATCAGCTCGAGCCATCATTAGCCGATGGCATGATGCCGGATGGATAGAAGCTTTACCGAGAGAAAAGGGAAACAATTATCGCAAATACAAAAAGATAACAAATAATCCGCTGCACCGCTGCACCGCTGCACCGCCGCAATAATACCTATTTTATGTTACTAAGATTAAAACGTACAGCAAAGAGGCGGACCTACACCGTGGGGCACCTCTATTACACCCGGGGCAACGGCGACGGCGTTTCGCCATGGCACTACGTTTGCGACACGCTGGAGCCCCGCTGGCGCGACCTCGCCCACGGCGAGCGCAAGGTGAGGGGGCTTACGGCAATACCCGAGGGGCGCTACCCCGTGGTGGTGAGCCACAGCCCGAAGTTTGGCCGCTGGCTGCCGCTGCTGATGGGCGTGCCGCGGTTCAGCGGGGTGAGGATTCACACGGGCAACTTGCCTCAGGACACCGAGGGCTGCATCCTCGTGGGCAGCAACACCAAGGTGGGGCAGCTAGCCGACAGCAGCGCCGCCCTCGCCAAGCTGATGAAGATTCTGGCCGAGCGCAAGGAGGGCGAACCGGTGTTTATAGAAATAATATGACTTTAGATTATAGTATTTGACTTGTTTGTAAAGTTCACGGCGCGTGCGGGGGAGTTTCCTTCACGTGCCGTGAATCGTTTTTGGTGGTGCTTATCCCGCCTCTTCAGCGCAACAGGCGGCAGCAGCTCCCCCACCCGATTGGTTTAAACTATGTAAAAATATGCCACAGACGATGCCATTAAATTTATTTTAATTATCTTTGCAAGGCGAACAACCTAAAAAAAGCAAAGCGAACAACCTAAAGAAAAAAGAATGAAAGTAGGACTTTTTATACCGTGCTATGTGGACGCGCTCTACCCCCACGTGGGCGTGGCCACGTACAAGCTGCTGAGGCATCTGGGCGTGGACGTGGAGTATCCGGAGCGGCAGACTTGCTGCGGGCAGCCCATGGCCAACGCGGGGTTTGAGAACATGGCCCGCAAGCTGGCTTCGGGCTACGACGAGATGTTCGGCGGCTACGACTATGTGGTGGCTCCGTCGGCGTCGTGCGTGGCCTTCGTGAGGTACTTCCACCCGAGGCTTCTGCCCGAGGGCCACAAGTGCAGGGCCGTGGGCCACTCGGTCGACCTTGTGGAGTTTCTCCACGACATACTGAGGGTGGAGAGCCTGCCCGGGGAGTTTCCCCACGTGGTGAGCGTTCACAACTCGTGCCACGGCGTGAGGGAGCTGGGGCTGTCGTCGCCGTCGGAGATAAACGAGGCGCCGTTCAACAAGATCATCGACCTGCTGCGGCTGGTGAAGGGCATAACCATACGGGAGCCGGAGCGCAAGGACGAGTGCTGCGGCTTCGGCGGCATGTTTGCCGTGGAGGAGCCCGACGTGAGCTCGCGCATGGGGCTCGACAAGGTGAGGCGCCACATGGCCACGGGCGCCGAATACATAACGGGTCCCGACAGCAGCTGCCTGATGCACATGCAGGGGGTGGCCCGCAAGCAGAAGCTGAACATAAAGTTCATTCACGTGGCCGAAATATTAGCAGCAGGACTATGACAACACTACACGCAAAGGCCGCACGCAAGTTTGTGGCCAACAAGGAGAACACCACGTGGCACGACGCCACGTTCTGGGGGCTGCGCCAAAAGCGCGACGACATGGCCCACGGGCTGCCCGAGTGGGAGCAGCTGCGCGAGGCCGCAAGCCAGATAAAACTGCACACGCTGACCCACCTGGCCGACTACTTGGAAGAGTTTGCCTCCAACTTGGAGCGCAACGGCGCCAAGGTGCACTTCGTCAGTGACGCTGAGGAATTCAACAGCACGGTGCTCGGCATACTGAAGAGCCACGGCGTGGCGAAGATGGTGAAGAGCAAGTCGATGCTGACCGAGGAGTGTGCCACCAACAGCTATCTCGAGGCCCACGGCATAGACGTGGTGGAGACCGACCTTGGCGAGCGCATACTGCAGCTGCTGGGCAAGAAGCCGAGCCACATAGTGGTGCCGGCGGTGCACCTGCGGAGGCAGGAGATAGGAAAGATGTTTGAGGAGAAAGGCATCAGCAAGGACAAGGGCAACTACGACCCCACCTACCTGACGGCGTGCGCCCGCGTGCACCTGAGGGGCGAGTTCATGGAGGCCGGCGCCGGCATGACGGGGTGCAACTTCGGCGTGGCCAAGACGGGCGACGTGGTGGTGTGCACCAACGAGGGCAACGCCGACATGAGCACCTCGCTGCCCAAGCTGCACATAGTGGGCATGGGGCTGGAGAAGGTGATACCCGACTACAAGTCGCTGGCAGTGTTTCAGCGACTGCTCTGCCGCTCGGCAACGGGCCAGCCCACCACATCCTACACCTCGCACTTCCGCAAGCCGCGGCCCGGCGGCGAGATGCACGTGGTGATAGTGGACAACGGGCGCAGCGACATACTGGCCAACGCCGACCACTGGCAGACGCTGAAGTGCCTGCGCTGCGGCGCCTGCATGAACACGTGCCCCGTCTACCGCCGCTCGGGGGGCTACTCCTACACCTACTTCATACCCGGCCCCATAGGCATGAACCTCGGAATGCTGCACGACCCGCGGCGCTATGCCGACAATCTCTCGGCCTGCTTGCTATGCCTCTCGTGCAACGGAGTGTGCCCCGCCAAGGTGGACCCCGGCTCGCAAGTGTACTTGTGGCGGCAGAAGCTGGACGGCATGGGCAAGGCCGACCCGATGAAGAAGTTCATGTCGACGGGCATGGAGCTGATATTCAACCGCCCGTGGCTCTACAAGGACTGCACCGCGCTGGCCCCGCTGCTCAACCTCGTGCCCGACAAGATGGTGGACATGCGCAGCGTGAACCCGTGGAGCGTGGGCCACGACAAGCCACGGTTTGCCAAGGAGTCGTTTAAAACATTATGGAAGAAAGGAAAAGTGAAATGAACAGAGAAGAACTCTTCAGCAAGCTGAGGCGCAACACACTGGCCGACTACCCGATGCCCGAAATAAAGGTGGAGGGCATAACATACGGCGACACCATGGAGCAGTTCAAGCTGATGAGCAAGAACGTGGGCAGCGTGGTGGTGGAGCTGCACGAGGGCGAGGACCTGAACGAGGTGGTGCGCAGGCAGTATCCCGAGGCCAAGACCTTCGCCTCGAACCTGCCCGAGATAACCATGGCGCAGAAGAACCCCGACACCGTGGCCGAGGCCACGGAGCTGAACGGCACCGACGTGGGCATAGTGCGCGGCACCGTGGGCGTGGCAGAGAACGGCTGCGTGTGGATTCCGCAGACGATGAAGGAGCGCGCCGTGTGCTTCATCAGCGAGTATCTCGTGATAGTGCTCGACCGGCGCTGCGTGGTCAACAACATGCACGAGGCCTACGAGCGCATCAACATGACCGACTACGGCTACGGCTGCTTCATCAGCGGGCCGTCGAAGACCGCCGACATAGCGCAAGCCCTCGTGATGGGAGCTCAGGCGGCGCGCGGCGTGTGCGTGGTACTCGTCTGAAACTCAGCCACTCGCGACCCGCAGCCGGCAGCCCGCCAACTGCCGCCACAGCTATAAAAAGTTTAAAATAGCGCAGGTATTGCAATCTTTTTTGTAAATTTGCACCAAACATTCGGCATCATGCCGACCGAACGCAGAGCGAAACAACAAAACGAGATGAACATATTAGAACTGAGTGAGCAGGAGATTGGCCGCCGCCAAAGCCTGCAGGAGTTAAGACAGATGGGCATAGACCCATATCCAGCCGCAGAGTACCCCGTCAACGCCTACAGCGATGACATAAAAGCCAACTTCAAGGACGACGAGAAGCGCGAGGTGCAGATAGCGGGCCGCATGATGAGCCGCAGGGTGATGGGCAAGGCGTCGTTTGCCGAGCTGCAAGACGGCCACGGCCGCATACAGCTCTACATCAACCGCGACGCTATTTGCCCGGGCGATGACAAGGAGCTGTACAACAAAGTATTCAAAAAGCTGCTCGATATAGGTGACTTTATAGGTGTAAAGGGATTCGTTTTCCGCACCCAAATGGGCGAGATAAGCGTCCACGTGGAGAGCCTCACGCTGCTGTCGAAATCGCTAAAGCCGCTGCCGATAGTGAAATACAAGGACGGCGTGGCCTACGATAAGTTTGACGACCCCGAGCAGCGCTACCGCCAGCGCTACGTGGACCTGATAGTGAACGACGGCGTGAAGGACACCTTCCTGAAGCGGGCCAAGGTGATAAGCACCATGCGCCGCTTCTTCGACGACGCCGGCTACACCGAGGTGGAGACCCCAACGCTGCAGTCGATACCGGGAGGAGCCTCGGCGCGGCCGTTCATAACCCACTTCAACGCGCTCAACATCGACATGTACATGCGCATAGCCACCGAGCTCTACCTGAAGAGGCTCATCGTGGGCGGCTTCGACGGCGTCTACGAGATAGGCAAGAACTTCCGCAACGAGGGCATGGACCGCTATCACAACCCCGAGTTCACCTGCATGGAGCTCTACGTGCCCTACAAGGACTACAACTGGATGATGACGTTTACCGAGCGGTTGCTCGAAACGATATGCACCGCCGTCAACGGAAAGCCCGAGGTGCAGATAGGCGACCACCTCGTCAGCTTCAAGGCACCCTACCGCCGCATACCCATACTCGAGGCGATAAAGGAAAAGACCGGATTCGACCTCGACGGCAAGAGTGAGGACGAGATACGCCACATAGCCGTGGACGAGCTGAAGATGGAAGGCATCGACGAAAGCTTCGGCAAGGGCAAGCTGATAGACGAGATATTCGGCGAATTCTGCGAGGGCACGTTCATTCAGCCCACGTTCGTGATAGACTATCCCGTGGAGATGAGCCCGCTGACCAAGATGCACCGCTCGAAGCCGGGACTGACCGAGCGCTTCGAGCTGATGGTGAACGGCAAGGAGCTGGCCAACGCCTACTCGGAGCTGAACGACCCCATCGATCAGGAGCAGAGATTCAAAGAGCAGATGCGGCTGGCCGACAAGGGCGACGACGAAGCAATGATAATAGATCAGGACTTCCTGCGCGCGCTGCAATACGGCATGCCGCCAACGTCGGGCATCGGCATCGGCATCGACCGGCTGGTGATGCTCATGACGGGGAAGGAATACATACAGGAGGTGCTCCTCTTCCCGCAGATGAAGCCCGAGCCGAAGATACCCCAAAGCCCGGTAAAGGAGTGGCAAGCAGTGGGCGTGGCCGAAGAGTGGGTGTACGTGCTGCGCAAAGCCGGCTTCAACCTGATAAGCGACATCAAGGACGAGAAAGCCCAAGGACTGCAGCAGAAGCTCGGCGAGATAAACAAGAAATACAAGCTGGGCTACGAGAAGCCCTCGCTCGACGAGATTCAGAAGTGGATAGACAACGCCGGTAAGGAGTAGCAGATGTTCAACGTCGGCAAGATAGCAGTGATAGGCGGCGGCTCGTGGGCCACGGCCATAGCCAAGATACTGGTGAGCCACACTCACCACATCGGGTGGTACATGCGGCGCGACGACCGCATAGACGACTTCCGACGCTTCGGCCACAACCCTGCCTATCTTACGAGCGTGCACTTCAACGTGTCGGAGATATTCTTCTCGTCGGACATCAACAAGGTGGTGGAGGCCTACGACACGCTGGTGTTCGTTACGCCGTCGCCATACCTGAAGAATCACCTCAAGAAGCTGAAGACGCGCATTCG
>CAZUWO010000114.1:8555-10093 GCA_964623995.1 uncultured Prevotella sp.
GGCATTGTGCCCGACGAGAACCTCGTCTGCTCGGAGTATTTCCATCAGGTCTACGACGTGCCCTACGACAACTTGGCCGTGATAGGTGGCCCCTCCCACGCCGAGGAAGTGGCCATGGAGCGGCTCAGCTACCTCACCGTGGGCTGCTCTGACCACGACAAGGCCGCGGCGCTGACCGATGTGCTCTCGTCGGCATACATAAAGACAAAGACATCGGCCGACGTGATAGGAATAGAATACAGCTCGGTGCTGAAAAACGTCTACGCCATAGCCGCGGGTATATGCTACGGGCTCAACTACGGCGACAACTTCCAAGCCGTGCTGCTCTCCAACGCAGTGCAGGAGATGGACCGCTTCCTGAGAACCGTCGACCAGTCGCACTACAACATAATCGACTCAGTCTATCTGGGCGACTTGCTCGTAACCGGCTACAGCAACTTCTCGCGCAACCGCACCTTCGGCACCATGATAGGCAAGGGCTACAGCGTGAAGAGCGCGCAGATAGAGATGGAGATGATAGCAGAGGGATACTTCGGCACCAAATGCATGAAGGAGATAAACCGCCACCTGCACGTGAACATGCCCATTCTCGACGCCGTCTACAACATCCTCTACGAGCGGATATCACCACAAATCGAAATAAAATTATTAACGGATTCATTTAGATAACCATGAAAAATTTAACATTAGACATTTCCAAGGCTTTGCAATTCCTGGACACAGGCACTCTCGCAGCTTTTGAGCCAAAGGTGGTTGCAGCCCAGGCCTCACTCGAAAATGGCACTTGCCCCGGCAATGACTTTTTGGGTTGGCTCCATCTGCCAAGCGGTTTGACAGAGGAATTTCTTGACGACGTACAGGCCACGGCCAACAAGCTGCGCTCGATGTGCGACGTGGTGGTGGTGGCTGGCATCGGAGGCAGCTACCTCGGCGCCCGCGCAGTGATAGAGGCGCTCGGCAACAGCTTCGCATGGCTCGTGAAGGACAAGAGCAACCCCATCATAATGTTTGCCGGCAACAACATCGGCGAGGATTATCTCTATGAGCTGACTGAATATCTGAAAGACAAGAAATTCGGCGTTATAAACATATCGAAGAGTGGCACCACAACCGAGACCGCTCTCACCTTCCGCTTGCTGAAGAAGCAGTGCGAGGAGCAGCGCGGCAAGGATGAGGCCAAGCAGGTGATTGTGGCAATAACCGACGCAAAGAAGGGCGCCGCCCGACTCACCGCCGACAAGGAAGGCTATAAGAGCTTCGTGATACCCGACAACGTGGGCGGACGCTTCTCGGTGCTCACCCCCGTGGGCTTGCTGCCTATAGCATGCGCCGGATTCGACATAAAGGCGCTCGTAAGCGGAGCCGCCGACATGGAGAAGGCCACAGCCATCGAGGTGCCGTTCGGCGACAATCCCGCAGCCCTCTATGCCGCTGTGCGTCAGGCTCTCTACTCGCAAGCCGGCAAGAAGATTGAGATTATAGCCAACTTCCAACCCAAACTGCACTACTTTGCAGAGTGGTGGAAGCAGCTCTTCGGC
>CAZUWO010000115.1:0-907 GCA_964623995.1 uncultured Prevotella sp.
TTATAGAAAAAAGTATTTTGCTACGTAGGAAAAATATAAACTCTACGTAGCAAAAGATATTTTGTTAAGCAGAAAAATCAAGACCGATTCTCAGCCACCGGCAGCGGAACCCCGCGGCTACGACGGCGGAACCTACGGCCTTGGATACGAGAAACGCCCCACCCCACATGCTGAGCACGATGGGACGGGGCGCTGGCAGCGGTGAATCTGCGTGACCCAATGGCTGCACTAACATCATAAAAGCAGAGAGTTCTTTCAGTTTGGGCGCCGCCTTCCGGAGCCGGACGGAGCGCCACGGGGCCGAGCTACCGCACCACCTTCAGCGTGCGGCGGGTGCCATCGGGGGCCTGCTCCACAAGTACGTAGAGGCCCTTGCCGGCCGACTGGGTGCGGATGCCGGCCACATTGTAGGCCCGCACCACGGTTCCGGCCTGGCTGCGGGGCTGGGTTATGGCCGTGGTCTCGCCCTTAGGCACCAGCTTGTAGGCCTTAAAGTCGGCCAGTCGCAGCGAGTCGTCCTTGAGTCCGTTGGTGGGGCGGTCGGCGGCATCGCTCATTTTGCGGCCGTAACTGCGGTATATGCCGAACTTGTTGCGTATGCATCCGGCGTCGGTGCGCCACATGTCGATGTTGGTAAACGACTTGTCGACGAGCACTTTGCCGTCGCTCACCCGCGTCATGGTTATGGAGTAGGAGCCGTTAGTGCCGTAAGTCATGCGCTCACGCACCTGCACCCACTCGTTCTCGAACTGCGACATGGGCAGGTTGTCAATGATGGTGCCCTTGGTTGTGGCCTTGGTGTTGCCGGTGTGAATGACCTGCACGCGGCGGTTAGAGCCGTCAGAGTTGGCCCGAAGGGTTATTGTTATAACGGGAGAGCTGTTGTTTCCGTCCTTGGCCTTAAGCT
>CAZUWO010000115.1:917-10049 GCA_964623995.1 uncultured Prevotella sp.
TGATGAATGTGGCAAAAGCTTGTGGTGGGGCGGTAATCCTTGGGTATACGGAACTTCCACTCAAGCTGTTGGCAGTCGCCAAGCAGTCCGTTCATCTTGTTCCATGCCGCAGACGTCTGCGACTTCATTTCATTTCTCTGGCGGTCATTCTTGGTTCCGCGGTCGCCATCAAGTATTTGGGCGTTGGCGTGGATGTGGAACTGAAACACGTACTGGCCCAGTTCAGAGTCGTATATCACCTCGCAGTGCTTGCCGTTGGGGTCGTCGTTCTGGCTCCAGTTGGGGTGTTCGGAGTACTCCCAGCCCAGTTTCTTCATGTAGGAGTTGATGTTGTTGTAGTCCATTCCGGCTTGTTGCACGGTGGGCTGCATTGATGCCATGAGCATCATGGTGTCGGCCGACTCGGCGGCGGGTGCTGTACGGGCGGCAGATGTCAGGGCAAAGGCCGGACCGAGACACAGCGAAAGTAAGAGGAAAGGTAATTTCATAATTGCAAAAAGTTATTGGTTTAGAATGTTGTATTACATTATTAATATGCCGCCACGGGCGCAAGGCCGGACCAAGAGCACTGCCACCGGCCCGCAAACGGGGCACGGCCAAGGCGGCAAGCCGCTTTAAAAGCCTCACCGCCGCCCCTACTTCTATGTTGTTGCAGTATGGAAGCGGGCGACGGATGAGGGGGATGAAAAACGCTTATAAATTATAAAAAACTGACACTCTTGAGCCCTCTGCCGGCCACGATGGCGGCCACAGGGCGCGCCACGGGCTATGCCACGAGGGACTGAAGTATGGGTAAAGCCGGTTTGCGAAGTGCGGAAAGGCGGCCTCAGCGGAGCCTTTAAAAAGCGGCAACCTTACGCATCGCGATTGCGAACGGCACGGCACTCCGTGCCTGTATTATTATCTGTGCGTAAGGTTGCTCGCATGAAACCAAACCTATATTAAACACTTACTCAAACTAACTTATTTATTTCTTGTTGTGATAATGATAACTCCGTTGGCTCCTCTAACTCCATACCGCGAGCCTGACTTGTCAACCTCTATCTTGTCTATATCGTTAACGTTGACCTGCCGGTTGGCTTCCTCGCTCGATTCGTACTCGGTTCCGTCGATAACGAATATGGGTTCATTGACCGATTCGAACGAGCTGCCGCCACGAATGGTAACAGTTGAGCCGTTGGACCCCTCGCTTACTGTAACCCCTGCCACCGAAGAGCGCAGAATGTCGTAGAGCGAATTGGCGTTCATCTGGGCTATCTCTTCGCGCGTTATCACGTCAGAGGGAGCCCGTCGCTGCACCAGGGTGTAGGCATATATGCTGTCGGCCGAGCCAGAGACAACGTGGAAGAGGTCTTTTTCCAGCCTCACCGTGAACTTGGACAGGCCCTTTGCGGGCACCTCGGCAGTGTATTTGCCGCTTGCCGCTATGCACAGCGTGTCGCCGGTCTTTACATTGCCTAACTTGAAAGTGCCGTCGCGGCCGGTCCGGGTCTTGGCTTCGGGGCCCTTATGGCCCTTGAGCCACACGCTGATGTTGCGCTGCGGCTTCAGCTTTCGGTTAACAACAGTGCCTTCTACCTGTGCCATTGAGCCGAGCGAGCAGGCCAGCAGCAATGCGATGGTTGCGATGCGGAGTTTCATTTTTGGGGCTTTTTAGGGCGGACAAGGGCCGGAGCCCCTGTCCGGAAGTTATTGCTTTACTTTAGCATCTCGTCGATATTTGAGGCATAAGCATCATCCAAGTAGAACTGAGGAAGGTTGCGACCACCGTTGCCATTAAGCTGATAGATGTCCCAAGTGTTGATGAACATGCTGCTGGGGCAACCCATCTCGGTTCTGGTATCGTGGAGAAGAGTGCTGGTTAGCACCTCGACGCCGTCGATAAACACGTGAACCGTTTCGCTGTTGTCAATGCCGAGAGCCACGGTATGATAGCTCTTGTTGGCAAAAACATTCATGGTGTTCATGTTGTGATACTCGGTATTGGTGGTCTTTATGCCCGAAGCAGCCGTGTGTTGCACGGCAAGGCGCACGTTCCAGTCGGCAGTTCCCTCAACGGTAGTGCCGTCGGTGAGTGTTGGATAGCCGTCTTTCGGCTTGCCGGGATACCACTGCAGGCTCACGTAGTTTATGAGATTGTTCTCATTTGACACATCGGAGCGCATGTTGATGCGGTACTCCATAACGGCGTTGCCAGTCTTCTTGCCCACGGTTATGCTCTTCGTGGTAGGCATGTTTGACACGAATCCCACCTTGGCCCTGCAGCTAAAAGGAGTTACAAGCATGTCGTCGCCGAAGGCGCGGCGTATGTATCGCGTGGGCTCAGTAGACGAATTGACGGTTGTTCGCATGTAATGGTTGCCGTTGCTTTCGGCAATTATCGAGCTCTTACCGTTCTGAAGGGTGAATGATGACTGCGAAGACTTCTCGAATTTCTCGAAGAAGTAGCTTGAGACATACATGCGGTGGGAGCGCGTTTGCGACTTACCGCCCACTGTTGCGGTACATGTTATGGTGTAAGTGCCAGGCACATTGGGCGCCTTCCATGTTTCTTCGTTGAGTCCTTGGGGCTGTGTGAACTCGCCGCCGTCGCACTCCCACTTGTAGGTGGTGTGCCAAAGGTCGCTCGAGTTTACGCACATCCAAACCTTAACCTTCTGGTTGCAGTAGAACTCATCGCCGTCAGCGCTTAGTGAATCTATCGATATGGAGTCGTCGTCGCTGCAGCCGAAGAGACCTAAGGCAAGGACTCCGAAAAGTATTTGATATAAACGTTTCATGATTTAGTGGGCTTACTTATTGTTCAAGTTGATCTGATTACGGGTAGGACGGTCAAGCCAGCTGTCGAGAACGTGCATGTATGACTTGCTGACAGTGGAATACATGTTTGACGTTCTGGGCTTGATGTTCATCTTGTAGTGGCCGTCGAAGTTGTTGAACACGATGTTAGGGTTGCGGTCTTTCAGCAGATACATGTTCACGTATGCCGTATCGGCCGATGCGCAAGTGGCATACCAAGTGGGCTCGGCGGTGATATTGGTGAACGTATACTCACCCTTCACGATGTGGTAGAGCAGGAACTCGCGCACTTGCTCCTTAGGATAGACCGTCATTGACGAAGGAGCGTAGGTTACTGTGTCGCCTGTCTCGGGGTCAACATAGGTTATCTGGTGAGTCTGGAAATAGCTCTTGTCCGACTCTGTCTCTGAGTTGAAGGCCGTGTTGGTGGGCAATATGTAGGTCATATTGGTCTGTTGGAACTCTGCTTGCATATCGGCGTAGTCGATAGCTTCCTTCAACAGCGAGAAGATATCACTGCGAGAGGCAATCCAGTCGTACGTGCTCATCTCAACTTTGTTGTTGGCCAGGCCGGCATTATAGTCAAAGTCGTAAGAGTCTTGATAGTCCAAGCCCAGTGCCTCGCACCCCATCAGCATGAAGGGGACTGCGAGAAGGGTTAGTGACTTTATAATATTCAGCTTCATTTTGTTCTTTATTTTAAGTTTTATAGTTACTGTTATCTTTCAGGATAAGGTTGGTTCTGGTCGCCCTCGAGAGCCGTGTTCGACTCGAACTCACGGTAATAGATAGGCCAGTACTTGGTGCCTTCGTCGCCGAATCCTGTAACGGTTACGCCGGCTTGGCGCTGCCTTTCAGAGTAGATGGGGTCCATAACCTTGACCAGTCGGCCTGTGCGCATGAGGTCGAACCAGCGCTGTCCCTCGCCGTAGAACTCAATCTGGCGCTCCTTAAGTATCAGATCTTCCACTTCATCCTGATTATCAGGGCTCGAAACGTCCTTTGCGGCATCGCGAAGATAGCCCACACGGCGTCTCATAAGATTAACAATGTCGAGTGCTTCCTGACCTCTGCCCAGCATGTTGAGGGCCTCGGCGCGCAGGTAATACACGTTAGAGAGGCGCATGAACACCTGTTCTATCTCGGCATCGCTGGTGCTTATAACCTTCCAATATGACTTATAAACTCCGTTTTGAGTGTCAAACACGGCGGCATCGTCCTTCTTGCTGTACTTGATGCACTTCTGAATGCCCGACTGTTGCGGCAAGCTGTAGCTTGATTCGCCAATGGGCACGCGGCTGTTAGAGTAATAGAGCATCACGGTATCAATGGTACACCACAGGCGACAGTCGGAACCTTCGCCTGAATAGAGGCGTGTGATGAGCTCGTCGTACAGAGACTCCGATATCTGATAGCCGTTGTTGGTGTCGGCTGCGCCCATAAGGCGTGGCCATCCATCAGACGCGCCGTTGTTGGCATAGCTCCACGACATTGCGAAAATGTCTTCCTTAGAGGTTGAAGGATTCTCAAATGCTGCCTTCCATTCAGTCTCTCCGTTGGCCAACTTGTAGTTACTGTTGTTCATAAAGTAGTCTGACTCGGTGAGGGCCTGCTCATAATCGTGGTACCACATGCTTACTTCGAGCTTCAGTTCGTGCATGGCGGCAAGGCTGAGGTAGTACACGCTGCTGGTATTGGTTATGGTAAAGTACTTTATTGCCATATCAATGTCGGACAGAATCTGTGCTTTCACGTCGTCGAGTGATGCGCGCGGCACGTTGATCTTTGACAGATCGCCGTCCCATACATCATTTATAATAGGCACACGGCCCCAAACTCTCGTCGCGTAGAAGTACATAAAGGCTCTCATTCCGTAAGCCTGGCCCATGTAAGGAGCATAGGTTGCCTCGGTGACGCTGGGTATTGTGGGATACTTCTGTATGCCTATGTTGCAGCGAAGTATACACTGGTAGATGTTGTTCCAGCTGGATTCGCTCATCGTTGGCGACAGAGCGTTCATGTAAACGTTGTTGTCAACGTAGCCCGTGGTTTCGATATTGTCGCTCCGGCAGTCACCATACATGGCCTGGTTGCGCTGCAACGCGCTCTGGAAGGCACCGTAAATGCCGGCGTTCCAGTTGTCCATCTCGGACTTCTCCTTAAAGTAATTGTCAGGCGAAAGGTCGGAAAGAGGAGACTTATCAAGGAAGTCGCCGCAGCTGACCATTAGGGCCGAGACCAAGAAAACAAATATATATTTTTTCATTTTTGCTTAGTTGTTAAAATTCTACATTAAATCCAAAACCGAATTCCCTGCTGCGTGGGTAGCTTGAATCGTCCTTTCCAGGGTTCAGAACGCTCATCTTCACCTCAGGATCGAAGCCACTATAGTCGGTCCAAGTCATGAGGTTGCGGCCGTAAACGTAGGCCTGCACGCTCTGGATTGGGGTGCGCTGCAACCACTTGTGCTCAAGACTGTAGCTCAGACGCACGTCCTGCAGGCGCAGGAAGGTGCCTCTCTCGAGGTACTGACTGTTGAGTTGCATCTTAGTATTGTTAGTTTTGCGCTGGCGAGAGTCAAGAGCGTACCATGTGGTTATTTCGCCAGGATACTTCCAACCCTGATGTATGTACTCAGGAGACTGCTTGTGAGTGTTGCCGCCCCATGTGGTATAGTACTGCTTTACATTATTCCATATCTTGCCGCCCCAGCTTAAGTAGAAGTTGATATTGAGCGAGAAGTTCTTCCATCTGAAGGTATTGGTCCATGATCCGTACCAGTCTGGGGTGGCCTTGCCAAGCTCTACTTGGTCGTGAGAGTCGATAACGCCGTCAACTACGCCGTTCTCGTCGGGCTTGTTGTACCAGATAACGTCGCCGCCACCGGCCACAACGCCGTTCACCTTCACTTGCTTCACCTCGCCGGTATAGTCGCTTCCGTCGGGAAGAGTATACTTAATAAGGTTTGGTTGGCCGTTAAGACCTATCACTACGTTGCCGTCGTTGTCGCGCTCGAGCACAGGAGTGAGCCTGGTCTTATAGTCTTCGGTCCATGCATTGCTCACATTGTACTGATATACGCCTGTGTTCTTGTAGCCATACCATATACCTGCCTGCTTGCCCTTGGCCACAAGCCAAGCTCCATTCGATACATAGTCGTCGCGGGAGAGGTCGGTTATGGTGTTCTTGTTCTTCCACCAGTTAACGGTTGTTGTCCAACGGAAGTCCTTTGTCACGATAGGCACGGCCGTGAGCGACAGCTCTATACCCTTGTTGCGGATAGAGGCGAGGTTAACACGCATGGTAGAATAGCCTGTTGTATACGGCAAGTTGTAGTCGGAAAGCAGGTCGGAGGTGTTCTTGATGTAGTAGTCGGCCACGAAAGAGAAGCGTCCGCCGAGGAAGTTAAGGTCAATACCGATGTCGGTTTGCTTGGTTTGCTCCCACTTAAGGTTAGGATTACCAATCTTGCTTGACGGAACCACGCCGCCCACGCCATTATAGTAGGCCTGTCCTGCAATGTAAGTTGAGTAAGATTCGTAGCGGCCTATGCGGTCGTTACCTGTAACACCGTAGCTCACGCGCAGCTTTGCGTCGGTGAGAACCTTGTTAGACCAAGCCATGAAAGGCTCATCGGAGAAGCGCCATGCACCGGAAACTGATGGGAAGAAACCCCAACGGTTGTTCTGTCCGAAGCGTGACGAGCCGTCGTAACGGCCGAGAGCAGCGATGGTATAACGGCTCTTGTAGCTGTAAACCAAGCGCCCGAAGAAGCCGGCCATAGCCTCATCCCAACCTGAAGAATACGTTTTTGAGGCGTCGAGTTGGGTGGCCATGTTCATGTAATGTATGTTTTCTGAGAGGAAATACGAACCTGCTATGTTGTAGATAAGGGCCTTAGTGGTTTCGAAAGAGCCACCGAACATGCCGGTTATGGCATGATCGCCGAAGGTGTTGTTATAGGTAAGGTAGGCTTCACCGGAGTATTTGGTGCGCTCTATCTTGTAATCGGCACCGTCGTTGTAGCCGTTGTTGCTTCCCTGAAGGTTCTTCGAGGCGAAGGTTACACGGCGAGTAGACTGATAGTCGGCAGCAATGTCGGCATCGAGTTGCAGCCACTTGGTGAACTTCCATTGCAGTCCCTGATAGAAATTGCCTTTATACATGGTGTTCTCGTCAAGCCTTTGGGTCATCTCTGCTATAGGATTGCGGCGGCCTCCTGACGAATAGTAAGGAATAAGCTCACCGTCGGGATACCAGATGGCCATGTCAGGGTCGCGCCTCAGGGCGTCTTTAATAACGCTTGTCTTCACGTCGTTGCGCTTCTCGTAGCCCAAACGTATGCGTGTATAGAACGTAATGTCTTTCCAAGGGGTGTATTCCATGTTGGCCATGGCCGAATAGCGCTTGTCCTTTGAGGCGATATAGATACCGGTTTGGCCAATATAGTTGAGCGAGGCACGGTACTTGAAGTTCTTGGCTCCACCGCTAATCTGGGCCGAAGCATCATCTCTGTTGCCGGTGCGGAGCAGCAAGTCCTGATAGTAATAGTTGGTACTGTACTGCATACCCACTGAGTCGTTGCGGGCAGAGAACTTCTCGAGCGTTGCCGAAGGCTTGGCAAGGTCGGTAGCACTCATGCTGAGGCGGCTCTCAAAGGCGTTTACCTGCGGCAGCTTTCTTGCGGCAGTGTAGAACGAATGCTGATATTTGGCCGACACGCGGGGCTTGCCCACCTCGCCCGAACGGGTGGTAACGAGAATCACACCATTGGCTGCGCGCGCGCCATATATGGCCGACGTGGCAGCGTCTTTCATAACTTCAATGCTCTTTATGTCGTTAGGAGAGAGGTTATCAATATCATCCACGATTACACCATCCACAACATAGAGCGGGGCTACACCGTCATCGCTGAACGTTGATGCACCACGGATGGACACGAATGATGAGGAACCCGGCGCACCATCGTTGGAAACAATCTGAATACCGGGCGCGGCGCCTTGCAAAGCATCAAGGACCGTGGCGGCGCCTTTCTCCTCTATCTTGTCGCCATCAATGGTATTCATGGCACCTGTTATATGTTTCTTGCTCATGGTACCGTAACCCACCACCACAACTTCGTCGAGTCCGTGGGAGTCTTCCTCCATAACCACGTTCATGTGGGTGCCGGTTGCCTTCTTGGTAGTGGGCTTATAGCCCATGTAAGTAAAGGTTAGATTTGTGCCTTTGGCCACATTGACGGTAAAGTTTCCGTCTACATCGGTAACGGCCGCAGCCTTACCGCTGCCTACTTGCACAGTAACGCCTATCATGGGCTCACTGTTTCCGTCAACGACAGTACCTTTCTGCACTACGTCTTGGGCCATGACTTGCAGGCCAAAGAACAACAATGGTATCAGACTAAGCCTATACCAGTTTAGCAAATGTAGTAACTTTTTTTGATGATTCATTTTTATCACGTTATTAATTGGGCAGTGATTGAATTTTGTTAGATGGCTGCAAAGTAACGGCTTTTAATTGTTTTGTTTTTATAAAATCATTCCATAATTTTGTAAAATCCGGCAAAATAGCGGTTTTTTATGGAAAAAAGGCCTTGCAAAAGGTTTATAATTGGTGTTAAAAATACCCTATATGCACTGTTTTTACATGTTTTCGGCAAACCGGCGCCGATGCTTTTCTGTGGCGGTTATATATTATATAATGTGTAAATCCTCACGGTGGGGGTGGCGGCAGCGCCGTAAGCCGTTTTCTGTTACACATTATATAATATAAGGTTCCGCTCCGGCGGTGGTGCCTTATAAAAAATATGGGGGAGGAAGAAATATCACACCTTTGTGCGGTACGATTTTCGTAATCGTGTTACGAGGCTCCCGTAATCCCATTACGGCACTTTCGTAATCCCGTTACGGCACTTCCGTAACGACGTTACGGGGCTTTCGTAACAGGATTACGGGAGTGCCGTAACATGTTTACTAAATACTGAGCGGGAAATGGGGCCAAAACAACGGCAAAGCCGCCCCCCTGCCTTGCCGCCGCAAAGATACAAAATATTGCGGGCCAAGTCAAGCCTCCGCCCTGCTTTTTGCGTGGGAGCCACCGATGCTCTCCAATTCGCCGATTAATGCTTATGGCTCCTTGCCGATGCTATTCCTGCGGGAGCCACTGATGCCAGCGGCATCAATCAGGCAGTCGACAGTGCAGCATGGCACCGCCATCAGGGCCACTGAGTCCGGAGGACTCACCGCTGTGCTAACCCCGTCTCATCATGCGAAGCATGTGAGGCGGGGTGTTTCGCATGCCCGTAGCCATCGACCCAGGCAGGGTCGCCGCTGG
>CAZUWO010000116.1:0-9649 GCA_964623995.1 uncultured Prevotella sp.
CGTTCGAGGAGATTACTGCATCCGTGCCAGAGAAGTCTCTCGTTTACGGTAAGCGCTCAACTGGTGGTCGAAACAACACTGGTAAAATGACTGTCCGCTATATGGGTGGTGGTCATAAGAGGAAGTATCGTATTATCGACTTCAAACGAGAGAAAGATGGTGTTCCCGCCGTAGTTAAGTCAATAGAGTATGATCCGAACCGTTCGGCTCGAATTGCTTTATTGTATTATGCTGACGGTGAAAAGCGTTACATTATTGCTCCCAATGGATTGCAAGTGGGTACAAAGGTAATGTCTGGGGCTGAGGCTGCGCCTGAAATTGGCAATGCGCTTCCTCTGGCAAACATACCTGTAGGTACAGTGATTCACAACATTGAGTTGCGTCCAGGTCAGGGTGCTCTGCTTGTCCGTTCGGCTGGTAATTTTGCTCAGCTTACTTCTCGTGAAGGTAATTACTGTGTTATTAAGCTCCCTTCTGGTGAGACTCGTCAAGTTCTTTCAGCTTGTAAGGCTACAGTAGGTAGTGTGGGTAATTCTGATCATGCTCTGGAACAGTCTGGTAAGGCTGGTCGTACACGTTGGCTTGGTCGTAGACCTCACAACCGTGGTGTTGTTATGAACCCAGTTGATCACCCAATGGGTGGTGGTGAAGGTCGTCAGTCTGGTGGCCACCCACGTTCACGTAAGGGCTTGTATGCTAAGGGCCTTAAGACACGCTCTCCGAAGAAACTATCAAACAAGTATATAATCGAGAGGGCTAAAAAGAAGTAACAAGTAAATTAAGAGTAGATTATGAGTCGTTCACTTAAGAAAGGTCCGTATATTAACGTTTCTCTTGAAAAAAAGATACTCGCTATGAATGAAAGCGGGAAGAAAAATGTTGTTAAGACATGGGCCAGAGCATCAATGATTTCCCCAGATTTTGTGGGACACACTGTTGCAGTTCATAACGGAAATAAATTTATCCCTGTTTACATCACTGAGAATATGGTGGGACACCGTCTTGGTGAGTTTAGCCCGACACGACGTTTTGGCGGTCACTCTGGTAATAACAAGAAGTAAGCAGGCAAACCATTAATTTGATTATTAACCAATGGGAGCAAGAAAACATATAAAGGCTGAGGAGAGAAAAGAGGCCCTCAGAACCCAATATTTCGCCCGCCTAAGGAATGTTCCTTCTTCACCACGAAAAATGCGTTATGTCGTTGATATGATTCGTGGCAAGGAAGTGAATTTGGCACTTGGCATACTTAAGTTCTCAAATAAGGCTGCGGCTCAGAATGTTGAGAAACTTCTGCGTTCTGCAATTGCCAACTGGGAAGCCAAGAATGACCGAAAGGCTGAGGAAGGCGAACTTTACGTAAGCAAGGTCTTTGTTGATGAAGGCGTTACAATGAAGCGTATGCGCCCTGCACCACAGGGACGCGGCTATAGAATCCGTAAGCGTTCTAATCACGTCACTCTGTTTGTTGATGCAAAGATCGCTGACAAAACTAATGATGATAAATAATAAATAGAATGGGACAGAAAGTTAATCCGATTAGCAACCGTTTGGGTATTATCCGCGGTTGGGACTCAAATTGGTTCGGTGGAAAGGACTTTGGCGACAATCTTGTTGAGGATAGGCAGATTCGCAAGTACCTTAATGAGCGCTTGGCCAAAGCCAGTGTCTCTCGCATCGTCATTGAGCGTACGCTTAAGCTGGTTACCATTACTATTTGCACGGCCAAGCCGGGAATTGTCATTGGTAAGGGAGGTCAGGATGTAGATAAGTTGAAGGGTGAGTTGAAAAACATCTTCAAAAAGGACATCCAGATCAATATTTTTGAAGTGAAGCGTCCTGATCTTGATGCTAATATAGTGGCTCAAAATTTGGCTCGCCAGATTGAGGGTAAGATTGCTTATCGTCGCGCTATAAAAATGGCTGTTGCTAATACAATGCGTGCCGGAGCTGAAGGAGTGAAGATTCAGATATCGGGTCGTCTTAATGGCGCAGAGATGAGGCGTAAGGAAATGTTCAAGGAGGGGCGTACTCCATTACACACTTTCCGTGCTGATATCGACTATTGCCAGGCCGAGGCTCTTACTAAGGTTGGATTGCTTGGTATAAAAGTTTGGATTTGCCGTGGTGAGATTTATCACAAGGTAGATTTGGCTCCTAACTTCCAGCAAGACAAGAACAACCGTCGCGATGATCGTCGTCGTGAAAGAGGAGGACGCCGCAGAAACAATAACCGTTAAAAGTAGAATCTATCATGTTACAGCCAAAAAGAGTAAAATATAGAAGACCACAAGATGGGCGTGGCAGAAAAGGTAATGCCCATCGTGGTACTGAACTTGCCTTTGGTTCGTTTGGTATAAAGACATTGGAAGCTAAATGGCTTGACAGTCGCCAGATAGAAGCAGCTCGTGTTGCAGTGAACCGCTATATGAACCGTCAAGGTCAAGTATGGATTAGAATTTTTCCAGATAAGCCTATTACCCGTAAACCGGCTGATGTCCGAATGGGTAAAGGAAAGGGTGATCCTGCCGGTTGGGTAGCTCCTGTTACCCCAGGCCGTATTCTGTTTGAAGTTGAGGGCGTAAGTTTTGATATAGCTAAAGAGGCTCTTCGCCTTGCTGCTCAAAAACTGCCAGTCAAGACTAAATTTGTTGTTAGACGCGATTACGATAAAAACGCTTAAACCATGAAGAGTAAGGAAATTAGAGAACTCGCCGACAATGATTTGCGCGAAAAATTGGAGAACGCCGTTGAGGCTTACCACAAATTGAAGCTCAATCACGCTGTTTCTCCATTGGAGAATCCATCTCAGATTAAGGCAGCGCGTCGCGACATTGCACGTATGAAGACTATCCTTCGAGAGAGGGAGCTTAATAAATAACAATGGTCCAGATGGAAAAGAGAAATTTAAGAAAGGTTAGACAGGGTGTCGTTATCAGCAACAAAATGGATAAAACCATTGTTATTGCAGCAAAGTTTAAGGAAATGCACCCTATATATGGTAAGTTCGTCCAGAAGACGAAGAAATACCATGCTCATGACGAGAAAAATGAGGCTAATGTCGGTGACACAGTTCTCATTATGGAGGTTAGACCTCTGTCAAGGACAAAGAGGTGGAGATTAGTTCAAATTCTTGAAAAAGCTAAATAATTATGATACAGGCAGAATCCAGACTTACAGTTGCTGACAATAGTGGTGCTCGTGAGGCCAAGTGCATTAGGGTGCTTGGAGGAACAGGCCGTCGCTATGCCAGTGTTGGTGATGTTATTGTGGTTGCAGTCCAAAATGTCATCCCATCTAGTGAATTGAAAAAGGGGGCCGTATCAAAGGCTTTGATAGTTCGTACCAAGAAAGAGATTCGTCGTGCCGACGGCTCGTATATTCGTTTTGACGACAACGCATGTGTGTTGCTCAATAATGCGGGCGAACTTCGAGGCAGTCGTATCTTTGGTCCTGTGGCTAGGGAATTGCGTGCTGTTAATATGAAGGTTGTTTCTTTGGCTCCTGAGGTTCTTTAATAGTTTAATTTGTAAAAGTAATGGGTAAATTACATATCAAAAAAGACGATAACGTTATTGTCATTGCTGGTCGCGACAAGGGCAAAACGGGTAAGGTGCTCAAGGTACTGGTTGCTGAAAACCGCGCTATAGTGGAAGGTGTCAACATGGTATCAAAGAGTACAAAGCCTTCGGCCAAGAACCCTCAAGGAGGTATTATAAAGCAGGAGGCTCCTATACATATTTCTAATATAAGTCTCATTGATCCGAAAAGCGGAAAAGCCACTCGCATTCGTATAGAGCGTGATGGTAAGACCGTAAAACGTATCGCCAAAAAGTCAGGGGAGGAGATAAAGTAATATGAACACAGCAGAATTGAAGACTAAGTACAACGAGGAGATTGCTCCCGCACTGAAAAAGCAGTTCAATTACTCTTCGTCCATGCAGGTTCCTGTTCTCAAGAAAATAGTTTTGAATCAGGGCCTTGGTGATGCCACACAGGACAAAAAAATTATCGATGTGGCTATCAATGAGCTTACTGCAATTACCGGCCAAAAGGCTGTTGCTACTTATTCTAAGAAGGACATTGCTAATTTCAAACTTCGTAAGAAGATGCCTATTGGTGTTATGGTAACTCTTCGTCGTGAGCGTATGTATGAGTTCTTGGAGCGTTTGGTTCGTGTTGCTTTGCCTCGAATCAGAGACTTCAAGGGAATTGAGTCAAAGTTTGATGGTCGTGGAAATTATACTCTTGGTATCTCTGAGCAGATTATTTTCCCCGAAATTAACATTGATGAAGTTGATCGCATACAGGGAATGAATATCACTTTCGTTACATCGGCCAAAACAGATGAGGAGGGCTATGCTTTGCTCAAGGCTTTCGGCCTTCCTTTCAAGAATTCTAAAAAAGATTAATCGATATGGCTAAAGAATCAATGAAAGCTCGCGAGGTGAAGCGTGCGAAGCTTGTTGCTCGATATGCGGAGAAGAGAGCTGCTTTGAAGAAAACAATAGCAACTACTAATGATCCTGCTGAGGCTTATGAGGCTGCAAGGAAACTTCAGGCTATTCCAAAGAATGCTAATCCTATTCGCCTGCACAATCGTTGCAAGATAACAGGTCGTCCTCGTGGATATATGCGTCAATTTGGGCTTTCTCGTATACAATTTAGGGAGATGGCCTCTCAAGGGCTTATTCCAGGTGTGAAAAAGGCCAGTTGGTAAACTTGGTAGAGGGGAATAATGGCTTTAGAGAAGATTAACTCTTAGGCCATTCTCCCTGAAACTTATGACATTGAATATTTTTAATTTTTAATATTGTCGGGGTAGTCCCGATTAATTAAACTTTTTTATGACAGATCCAATAGCAGATTATCTGACAAGACTCAGAAACGCCATTATGGCTCATCACCGTGTGGTTGAAGTTCCTGCGTCTAACTTGAAGAAGGAAATTACTAAAATCCTCTTCGAGAAGGGTTACATCTTGAACTATAAGTTCGTGGAAGATGGCCCTCAGGGTTCTATCAAGGTTGCTCTGAAGTACAATCCAGAAACCAAGCAGAACGCCATCAAGTGTTTGAAGCGTGTTTCCACTCCAGGTTTACGTAAGTATACTGGTTATAAGGAAATGCCGAGAGTTATCAACGGACTTGGAATCGTAATACTTTCCACTTCCAAAGGTGTAATGACTGACAAAGAAGCCGCTGAGCTTAAAATTGGTGGCGAAGTTCTTTGCTACGTTTATTAATTAGGAGGGTAAGAAATGTCAAGAATAGGAAAATTGCCAATAACAATTCCTGCAGGAATTACCGTCAACTTTGATAAGAACACTAATGTGGTTTCAGTCAAAGGTCCTAAGGGTGAACTGTCGCAGTTTGTTGATCCTTCTATTAAAGTAACAATTGAAAATGGAGAGATTACTTTTGCAGTCGATGAGAATAGTCCTGTTGATATAAAGCAAAAACAATCTTTTCATGGCCTTTATCGTGCATTGGTAAATAATATGGTTGTAGGTGTCAGTGAAGGCTATAAAAAAACAATGGAACTTGTAGGCGTAGGATATCGCGTTTCAAATCAAGGCAACATTGTAGAGTTTTCTCTTGGCTATACTCACCCTATTTTCCTTCAGCTTCCTCCTGAAGTAAAGGTTGAAACTAAGAGTGAGAGAAACCAAAATCCTATCATCACGCTTGAGACTTGCGACAAGGCTTTGTTGGGCCTAATCTGCGCAAAGATTCGTTCTTTCCGTATGCCAGAACCTTATAAGGGCAAGGGTATCTTGTTCAAGGGTGAGGTTATCCGCAGAAAGTCTGGCAAGACAGCCGCTGCTAAGTAATTTTAATCATTTACTATCATGACGACAAAGAAAGAACAAAGAAGACTTAAGATAAAGTTCAGAATTCGCAAGAGCGTCAACGGCACAGCTGAACGCCCTCGTTTGAGCGTTTTCCGTAGCAATAAACAAATCTATGCTCAGGTAATCAATGATATCACAGGTACAACTCTCGCTTCTGCTTCTTCACTTGGACTTGAAAAGATGCCTAAGAAAGAGCAGGCCCAGAAGGTTGGTGAGTTGATTGCTGAAAAGGCTAAGGCTGCTGGAATAGAAGCTGTAGTGTTTGACCGCAATGGCTATCTTTACCATGGCCGCGTACAGGAGCTGGCAGATGCCGCCCGTAAGGGAGGACTTAATTTCTAAACGATTATGGCAATGAACAGAGTAAAAGTAAATAGTGATGTAGAATTGAAGGATCGCTTGGTCGCTATCAACCGTGTTACTAAAGTAACTAAGGGTGGCCGCACCTTTACATTCGCTGCCATCGTCGTTGTAGGTGATGGCAAAGGTGTTATCGGTTGGGGACTTGGTAAGGCCGGTGAGGTTTCCGCTGCTATACAGAAAGGTACTGATGCTGCCAAGAAAAACCTGATTAAGGTTCCGGTTCACAACGGTACAGTACCTCACGATGCTGAGGTTAAGTTTGGTGGAGCTCATGTACTTATCAAGCCCGCTGCAGCAGGTACAGGTCTTAAGGCTGGTGGTGCTATGCGTGCTGTGCTTGAAAGTGCCGGTATCAGTGATGTGATTGCCAAGTCTAAAGGGTCTTCCAACCCTCACAACTTGGTGAAAGCCACGATTTTGGCTCTTAGTGAGATGCGTGATGCCTATCAGGTAGCTGGCGACCGCACTATAGGTATGAGCAAAGTGTTTAACGGTTAACATTAAGGAGACTACATCATGGCAACAATAAAGATTAAGCAGATTAAGAGCCGTATCCATGCTCCAAAGGATCAGAAGAGAACACTTATAGCCCTTGGACTTCACAAGATTTCACAGGTAGTTGAGGTGGAGGATTCACCGAGCATTCGTGGTATGGTTCGTAAGGTTCATCATTTGGTGAGCGTTGTTGAATAATTCAAACTTTTAAATCAGCATAATCATGAAATTACATACATTGACTCCCGCAAAGGGATCCACTCATTCAAGGCGTCGCATTGGTCGTGGTCCAGGTTCTGGACTTGGCGGCACGTCTACTCGTGGACATAAAGGTGCAAAGTCTCGTTCTGGCTATAAGAGGAAAATTGGCTTTGAAGGTGGTCAGATGCCTTTGCAGCGTCGAGTTCCAAAGTCAGGCTTCAAGAATATCAACCACAAGGAGTATCTTGCAGTGAATATTTCAACGCTGCAAAAACTTGCTGAGGAGAAAAATCTCGAGAAGATCGGACTTGCTGAGCTTAAAGCCGCAGGTATCGTTAAAGGCAACAAACTTGTTAAGATTCTTGGCAATGGCGAACTTAAGGCCAAGGTCGACGTTGAGGCCAACGCTTTCTCTAAGACTGCCGAAGAAGCCATCAAGGCAGTAGGTGGTAACGCTACAACAATTTAATTGAATGAAAAAGTTTATAGAAACACTGAAGAACTGTTGGAAGGTTGAGGATCTTCGTCAGAGACTCCTAATCACTTTCCTTTTTACAGCCATATACCGTTTTGGCTCGTTTGTGGTGCTTCCGGGCATCAATCCGGGTATGTTGGAAAAACTACAGTCGCAGACGGCCGGCGGCCTCATGTCGCTGCTTGACATGTTCTCCGGTGGTGCATTCTCCAACGCATCTATTTTTGCGCTTGGCATAATGCCCTACATCTCCGCTTCTATCGTAATGCAGCTTTTGGCAGTTGCTGTGCCATATTTTCAGAAGATGCAGCGTGAGGGCGAAAGTGGACGCAAGAAGATAAACTGGTATACGAGGATTTTGACTATATTCATTCTCCTCTTCCAGGCTCCAGGTTACCTTATTAATCTTAAGGCTACCGCTGGTGGTGCACTTGCTACAGGTATCAGCTGGCAGGTGTTCATGATACCGGCTACGGTGATTCTTGCGGCTGGATCGATGTTTGTTCTATGGCTTGGCGAACGTATCACTGACAAAGGTGTTGGCAACGGTGTGTCGCTGATCATCATGATTGGTATCATCGCACGCCTTCCGCAGGCATTCATTCAGGAAGTAGGGTCTCGATTCACTGCCATATCTGGTGGTGGTCTTGTAATGTTCATTGTTGAGCTTATCATACTCTATCTCGTAGTATGTGCGTCAATACTTCTCGTGCAAGGTACAAGGAAAGTGCCGGTGCAGTATGCTAAGAGATTGGTGGGTAACAACCAGTACGGGGGTGCTCGTCAGTACATTCCATTAAAGTTGTTTGCTGCCAACGTAATGCCAATCATCTTTGCTCAGGCCTTGATGTTCATTCCACTGACAATAGTTCGCTACAACAGTGAGAATGCTTCATGGTGGGTGCGTGACCTTATGGACACACAGTCGCTGCTTTACAATGTGGTCTATGTTATTCTCGTAATTGCGTTCACATATTTTTATACGGCCATTACTATCAATCCTAATCAGATGGCAGAAGATATGAAGCGCAATAATGGTTTCATTCCCGGTATTAAGCCCGGTAAGGATACCGCAGAGTATATTGACACAGTGATGACACGAATAACCCTTCCGGGTTCGCTATTCATTGCTTTCATTGCCATTATGCCAGCTTTGGCAGGCTTGCTCAATGTACAGCAGTCGTTCTCTCAGTTCTTTGGTGGCACTTCGCTTTTGATCCTTGTTGGTGTCGTAATTGACACTTTGCAGCAGATAGAGTCTTACTTGATGATGCGCCATTATGACGGTCTGTTAAATTCTGGCCGTACTCGTGGTAGCGTTTCTGCATATTGATAGAGTGATATACCAGACTACTAAAGATAAATGAAATAGTTCTCCATTGGCCCGTAGCGTCATTGGAGAACATTTCTACGAAATTATAACTAAGTAGATATTTCTGAGATAATCTGAAATCATGGCAAAGCAAGCTGCAATAGAACAAGACGGTACAATTCTTGAGAGTCTCTCGAATGCAATGTTTCGTGTGGAACTTGAGAACGGCGTACAGATCATAGCTCATATTTCCGGAAAGATGCGTATGCATTATATCCGTATTTTGCCCGGCGATAAAGTTAAGGTTGAGATGAGTCCTTATGACCTCACAAAGGGTAGGATAGTTTTTAGATATAAATAATAGTTAGAATAAGAGACATGAAAACAAGAACATCGTTGAAAAAACGCACACCCGACTGCAAAATAGTACGTCGCAAGGGGCGTCTCTTTGTTATCAATAAGAAGAACCCTAAGTTCAAAATGCGTCAGGGTTGATGTTAAAAATATACAAAGTGTGGGTTGAATCATAATTTTTCTCTAACTTTGTACGCTTTTTAGCAAAACTTTATTTTACAAATATTTAATATAAACAATGGCAATAAGAATTGTTGGAGTAGATTTGCCCCAGAATAAGCGTGGCGAAATCGCATTGACCTATATTTATGGTATAGGTCGAAGTAGTTCAGCAAAGATCTTGGATAAGGCCGGTGTGAGCCGCGACCTGAAGGTTAGCGAGTGGTCGGATGACCAGGCAGCTAAAATCCGTGAGATTATCGGCGCTGAGTACAAAGTAGAAGGTGACCTTCGCAGTGAGGTCCAAATGAACATTAAGCGCCTCATGGATATAGGTTGCTATCGTGGAATCCGTCATCGTAATGGTCTTCCAGTTCGTGGTCAGAGCACTAAGAACAATGCCCGTACTCGTAAGGGTAAGAAGAAGACTGTTGCTAA
>CAZUWO010000117.1:0-367 GCA_964623995.1 uncultured Prevotella sp.
AAATACACTATGAGTGATGGTTCATGGTTTGATGGGCAATTTATCAATGGCTCGTTTAGCAAAGGCAAAATGACATGGACTAACGGATTTTCATTCGATGGCTACTTTTACAACGGCAAAAGGCTATATGGTACGATTACGTGGCCTACGGGTGAAAAGGCAAAATGCTACTTCGATGAAAACGGACTTATGCTTTACGGCACCATGAATTGGACAAACGGCTCCAGCTTTGAAGGCAAATATGCCGACGGGAAAATGTATCATGGCACTTACCAGTGGCCTGACGGGCGACGGTTTGTAGGTTATTTTGACAAAAATGAAAATGCTGATGATGGCATAAACTATAAATCTGACGGTACCACAGGTT
>CAZUWO010000117.1:377-9644 GCA_964623995.1 uncultured Prevotella sp.
ACTAAGCAATGGGGGTACCTTCGTAGGGTATAAGACCTATGAATATCTTACCGGAAAAATGACTTGGACAAACGGACAAACCTTTGAGGGCGAATTCTGCCACAACAAATATCAGCATGGAACTATGAAATATCCCAACAACAACACCTTTACCGGATACTTTAACAATAACTCTGATAAGGAATGTGGAACAGAAAGGCTTAATGACGGTAGCACATTTGAAGGGGCATACAAGAACAATATCCGGAACATAGGCACTATACACTATCCTGAAAGTGTCACTTTCATTGGTTATTTCAGCACTACCGGAAAGCCCGAACATGGATATTGGATTGACTATCAAGGCAACATAAAGAGTAGCCAATAAATCATTTCGTCATCAAAAACCACTATTTCATGGATTATAAAGCATAAAAGTTGGATACTTAAAGTATTATTCCGACATTTGCAAAAGTAAAAAACATAATAATAACCCATAAAATCTCACTAAGAATGTATACTAACGACGAAACAAAATTGGCAGGAAAGAAGCCTTACAGCAATTCTTTCGACAATCAGAAAAATGAGGAAGAAGAAAAGAATTCCAACAATGATATGTGGAAAAAAGTAGCAATAGGTGGTGCCATAGGTATATTAATGGGTGGCGGAGCTGCCTTTGCTGCAAACAAGCTGACATCTAACACTGACGAAACAACAGAAGACAGCAAGTCAGAAGAATTGCCAAAAGAAGCTCATGTGTCAGACCATCAGTCGTTTTCCGATGCCTTTAACGAGGCACGTGCACAGGTCGGACCCGGTGGTGTGTTCAGTTGGCATGGCCGTCTTTACAACACATACACTGAAGAAGAGTGGAACTCGATGAGCGATGCTGAAAAAAAAGAGTTTGCTCAAGCTGTAGCGCCGGAAGTAAATGCCGCTGATGCCTACGCTCAAACGCCTACACTGGATGACTCTATCGACGGTGGAGCAACTGCAACAAGTATTCATGGCTCAGAAGATGTGGCTCATGCCGAGCCTGCATCTGCAATAAAAGACGAAGATGTATCTATAGCCCAACCCACAAACCAGGACGATAGCGACGTTCATGTGGTAGGTGTAAGCCAAATACAGGGACATACTGCAGTGGCCCTAGACCTCAACGGCAATGGCGAAGCTGATGTGGCAGTAATTGATGTCAATGACAACAAGCAAATAGATGTTGACGATATCGTGGTCGATAAGGAAGGTCACGCAGCCACTATGGGCGATCTGGCACAGGCAACAGGCAACAACAGCGACGACGGAATGCAGGCAACAAGCGCTGAATCCGAGGATTACAACTCTGATCCCAATATTCAAGCATCCTATTCCGGCGACGATGGCTCTTCTACTGCTATGGGTGGAGATGACATAACCGGCGGTTATGATCCCGGAGATGACAGTTTTGCAGCTATGTAAACACTACTTTATGCAGACAAAACGTATAAAATGCCCCAACTGTGGAGTTGTGCTCGACGTGAAGAACTCAAAAGATGAGACCGTCAAGTTGATCACTTGTCCACAGTGTGGGGTTACTCTGAGGGTGAAGTTTCCACCGGTTCAGCAGCCCAAACAACCACTTGACGCTGAAACCTTCATAGCAACAAAAAAGCCTCAACAGCAAAGTAGCGATACTGTGCTTGCCAAGAAGAAAACGCAAAGTGGTCAAAAACCAGTGCTTTCGTTCCTTGGCAGACAGTATTCTCTTTTCATCGGCGAAAACATAGTGGGCCGACAGGCTTCCACTTCTCATGCTTCTCTGCAAATAGCCACCAACGACCACTACATGAGTCGCCACCATGCAAAAATAACTATAACAAGGTTAAGTGACGGAACAATAAAGGCCGTCATCAGAAACTATCAGAACAAGAACGCAACTATGGTGGATGGGATGCGCCTTAACGATGATGATGCAGTGGTGTTGCAGCCTGGAAGCCAGATAATCATGGGTTGTACCACCGTCACATTTAATATAATGTAAGAACAATGAAGATAACTATAGACAATCCGCAGGCCATCTGGCAGATAGGCCAACGCGATAATCAGGAGGACTCAATATATCCTAAGTTAGGCGAAGCCACTGCCAACGACCGGCTGTTCATACTCTGCGACGGCATGGGAGGGCACGAACACGGTGAGGTGGCAAGCCAAACGGTAAGCAGTAGCATGGCAACATACTTAAAAACGCATGCTGACACCAACACCATTGTTCCTGATTCTGTACTTCTTGGTGCCCTTGAGGCAGCCTACAAGCAACTTGACAAGGCCGACGATGGAAACCTGAAGAAAATGGGAACCACACTCTGTTTGCTGCTCTTCCACAAAGGCGGACTTACGGCAATGCATGTAGGCGACAGCCGCATATATCATATCCGCCCTACAAGTGACAGAGTTGTGTACCAGAGCCGTGACCATTCTATGGTCTATGACTTATATCAGGCCGGTGAAATAACCTTTGAGGAGATGCGGACCTCGCCTAAGAAGAATATCATTACGCGAGCTTTGCAACCAGGAGAGGACAACAGGGTGAAGCCTTCTATTGTCCATATATCCAACATTAAGCCAGGTGATTACTTCTATATTTGCAGTGACGGAATGCTGGAGCAGATGGAAAACGACCAGTTGCAACAGCTTTTGGCTTCTGACAAGAGCGATGATGAAAAGCAAAAGCAACTCATCGAGGAGACTAAGGACAACAAAGACAACCACTCTGCTTACCTAATCCACATCAATGGAGTAAGCCTTGAGCAAGGAGATGACCAGTTGCCTGACGACGAACAAACCACACCTGACAATGCTATAAACATAGTGCCACGCGTTTTTAGAACAGACGAGGGTGATGTGGATATAGTAGATGAACCCGAAACAGACCCTATACCTCAGCAACAGCCTGCCAACAAGCGCCAAAAGAATTCCATGCTGCCCGTTATTGTGGCTGCTATAATAGCAGTAGCCATAATATTGGTGTTCGCATTGGTTAAGAAAGGCAACAATAAAGACGCAGAAGCAGACAGCAAAGTGGAGCAAACCCAGCGCCCGCAAAGCACTAACAGACAAGGCATAGTATCACGTCCACAAGGTAATGGCGAAAATATATCAGCAAGAAAAGTTGAAATAAAGAAGGGCAACAAGCAGCAAGAAAAAGCAGAAAAGAAAAACTCTAAGCAAGAAGAAAAATCTTCCAAGACAGAAAAGGAGCAAAAACAGACCGAAGAGCCAAAGACAGGCAAGCCAAATGAAGCCCCAAAGATTTCAACTCCTGCACCCAACAGTCCTCAAGAACCAACACCTAAAGATCCCAATAACTTCAAACAATTATGAGCAAAGATATCAATGCAGCCTCCATGTTGCGTGTTGGCACAGTGCTACATGGCACTTATCGCATCGACGGATATCTTTCGTCGGGCGGTTTTGGTAACACCTACGTGGCTACTAACATACAGTTTGATGAGCGATATGCCATAAAGGAGTTTTTCATGAAGGGAGTTTCGCAGCGCGATGACAACAATACAACCGTCAGTGTGAGCAATTCCGAAAACAGAAACTCCTTTTCAGAGCAACTGGAAAAATTCAAAAAGGAGGCCAGACGACTAAGAAAGCTGAAAAGTAATCACATAGTGCGCGTATACGATTTATTCGAAGAGAACGGCACAGCATACTATGTGATGGACTTTATCCAAGGGGAGAACCTTGCCGAAAGACTTAAACGCATCAGGAAACCATTGTCAGAGGATGAAACTTTAAGCATAATAAGGCAAGTTCTCGATGCTCTCGACACGGCCCATGGCCAAGGTATCTGGCACTTAGACCTGAAACCGGCCAACATCATGATAGATGCTGACGGCACGGCAAAGCTCATTGACTTCGGCGCAAGCAAGCAACAGAGTTCAAAAGGTGGAGCAACATCGTCAACAGCCGTAAGTTACACCAACGGATATGCGCCCCGTGAGCAGATGGAGCAGAACTTAGACAAGTTCGGACCATGGACAGATCTCTACGCTCTTGGTGCCACAGCCTACACTTTGCTCACAAATCAGAAGCCGCCATTGCCTTCAGACATTGACGACGACCGCTCTTCCGACAAGCATTTGGCATTGCCCATGCCACAGGAAGTAAGTGAAAAGACGCGCCATCTCGTACTTTGGCTGATGTCGACAAGCCGACTCGACAGACCGCAGACCGTAAGAAACGTTATCAATTACCTTAACGACAGCAAAGAATGCTTCATAGAAGACGACCCGAGCGATGGTTATCCGAAGACTGACTACATGCCCAAAAACAAGCCATCAAGCGAGGAAACCGTCATCGGAGATAACACTATCAGAGGTAAAAAGCCTAATACGCAACCGCAAAAGCATAATGATGTAGAGCCCAAACCACAAAAGCCAACATCAGATATAAGCCATGTAGAAGAGCCGTTAATAGAACCTGAGAAACCACAACCAAATGCTTCGCAGGTCAGTTCAACAGAATATGTTGACAATAGCACCACAAGCTCAAACGGAATGCGCAAGTTCATAGCCGTAATCGTGGTCATCGCAATATCAATAGGTATTTACTTCGCACTTCGTGGAGGCAACAGTAGCCACCCGTCAGACATGGTTGACTCGACCGAAGCTGAGATGGACACAAGCGTTACCACCAAAGTTACCAACGCGGAAATGGATACTGCCGGACTGTTTATGGCTTGCAGATATACAGGTGAGGTAAAAAACGGTTTGCCAAACGGTTATGGAGAGGCATGGTACGCTAACAAGAGCTACTACAAAGGCCACTTCAGCAATGGCGTTATGGAAGGGGAAGACGGCTTTTTCCGCTTTGATAACGGCGACACATTCACTGGAAGCTTCCACGAAAACCACTTTGTAAACGGCAAATACACTTCAAAAGCCGACAATTCATATTTTGAAGGCTCCTTCAATACAGATGGACAGCCCTTACAAGGTGTATGGTACGACAAGAACGGCAATAAGATTCAAAGCGTAGGAAAATAAGACTTCAAAGCTAATAGAGACCGTTGACAAGCAGCATCAGCTTAATAGCACCAGCAGTTTCCGCCCTTTGAAGGTGGAAACTGCATGCATTGAAAATGCAGATGCCTTAACACTAACTAAGAATATGAATGTAACAGATAAATAAGTTGCAACCATCGGCTGGCAATATAAATTAATAGCGAAGACTATATGCATACAAAAATATCTGTAATACTGACCTCTATTATTATGCTCTTCATGCTTGCAACACCCGCTTCCGCACAGAAAAAGGCGATAAAACGTCAGGTTTCAACCGTTAATGCAACCACCAAGCACAAGAGCACAATAACTAAGCCGAAGCGAAATACAATCAATCGAGGCCGGTCTTCCTTTAGGCAAAGGCGTATAACCGAAGCTGAATGCAAGCAGGTTATAAACAATATCATAAACAATATGGTATTGGTTGAGGGTGGAACCTTTACAATGGGTGGAGCGATAGAAGGCAATCCGGACCCACAAAGAATACTTCCTGAGCATAAAGTAACCTTGTCAAGCTACTATATTGGCAAATATGAAGTTACGAGAAAGGAGTGGAAAGTAGTCATGTCAGGTGGAGGAATGACCACAGAAGATGACAACAACCCCATGGATCGTGTAGGCTACGATGATGTTCAAGATTTCATCAGTCAGCTGAATCAACTCACTGGCCGCCACTTTCGCCTCCCAACAGAGGCAGAATGGGAGTTTGCAGCCAGCGGAGGCAACAAGAGCCACGGCTATAAATATGCCGGAAACGATAACCCTTTGGAGGTTTCATGGACCCTAAACGCCATAAATGCGGCCAACGTCACATACAATCAGCCCGTAGGACGCAAGAAGCCAAACGAGTTAGGGCTATACGACATGAGCGGAAACGTTTATGAGTGGGTCAGCGACTGGTATGGCAATTACAGTTCAGAGCCACAAACCAACCCCAAAGGACCCTCTTCGCCAAGCAACTCAGCCAACTATAGGACTATAAGGGGCGGATACTGGCATGGAGTAGACTGGGAAAGCAATGTAAAATACCGCATGTATGTAAGAGATTATGAGTCCGGCAACTGGATAGGATTCCGCGGTGTAATGGAAAAATAATAATCTTTTAACTATAAACATAATACTTATGAGAACAGCAGCCTTCATCACGGCCTTGACAATTGCAGCTTTGCCAATAAGCATGGTTAATGCTCAAGGCTCAGGATTCGCCATCGACAAGACGGGAATCGTAAATCCGAACACAGGAAAGCTTGACCCCAACTACCGCCCTCATCAAGGTTACTTCATCGATGATACGGGAATTGTGTCGGAAAACACCGACTTCGGCAAGCGGTTAAACTACAGTTATGGCTACTTTCGTGGCGTGGTGAAGAACGGCAAACGCAAATCGGGCACTGTTTTCTACAAGAATGGCGGCAAAGACACATGCACCGACTTCGACGAAAAGGGCCGTTTCAACGGCTTAGGACTCATGCAGCGCTCCAATGGCTGGTATAACGGCTACTGGACCCACGGCGTCCGCAACGGCAAAGGCTCACTGGCCAAGAAGACAAGAAGTGGAAGATACGTCTACTACGACCAAACATGGCGCAACGGCAAGCTGATTTCGAGTCGCAGAGTGAGCAATCCAACCTATCATAAGGACAAATACTGGAAATACACTCCACCCATGCCAGCCAGCAGCGGCAGCTCATCGACGACACGCTCAAGCCGCTCTCGCAGCTCGCATAGTTGCCCTTACTGCCACAATGGATACTATGAGATTCCGAGTGCAGGCAGTTATGGCATAAGCACCAGCAAGGCCCGCTGCCCGAACTGTGGCAAACTCTACATCACAAGCAACAAGCACTTCTGCCGTTGCCGCCACTGTGGAGGCACAGGAAGGCTGTAATCAATCCGCAATAACGGCAATAAACTTAAATCTTATATTGAAAACAACATGAGAAGATTCCTATTCCTCGCCTTACTCCTCCTGACTATCGGAGGCAATTCATACGCTCAGAAGCAGACAGTAAGGCGACAAACAACAACTAAACATGCAACAAAGAGCACCAATACAGCAGCAAAAGCTACCTTTACCGCAAGCCAAAGGCAAGCGGCAGAGCAGATCCTTGACAACATGGTAAATGTTGAAGGAGGCTCATTCAATTCTTACGACAACGCTCACCACACCGTAAGCAGCTACAGAATAGGCAGATATGAGGTAACTCAAAAGGAATGGAAAGCCATAATGGGCAACAACCCGTCTCACTTCAAGGGCGACAACCTGCCAGTGGAGCAAGTTAGTTGGCGTGATGTGGAAACTTTTATAAATCGCCTCAACGCTATCTCCGGCAGAAAATTTCGTTTGCCAACCGAAGCTGAATGGGAGTTTGCCGCAAAAGGTGGCAACAAGACCAACGATTATGCTTATTCTGGAAGCTCAAGGCCAGCAGAAGTGGCATGGTATGGACTTAACAGCGGCGACTGTACGCACCCTGTGGGCAAGAAAAAACCCAACGAGCTTGGACTTTACGACATGAGCGGCAACGTGGCGGAATGGTGCCACGACTGGTGGGGTAATGACTACGACGAGCCAGGTGCCTCATACGTAAACTATCAGGGCAGTCCGGTAAACTATCAGGGGCGCATTGTGCGTGGCGGAAGCTACTCTGACAGCAACACAAGCTACCTGATGAACCACATTAGGTCCAACTCTAACCACAACACAAGGGTGAGCTGGCTCGGATTCAGACTGGCTTTATAAGAGAAATCCGCAAATCCATATAAGCTATAACGTAGAGGCAAAACCAATTACAGCCAAGAAGAAGTCAAATTCATATCACACTAACAATACTATGATTACAAAGAAGCCATACATTATATGCATATTGATGTTGCTGACGCTGTCGGCCGCGCCATGTGAAGCGCAAAAGCAAGTGATTAAACGGCATGTTTCAACTCAGAAAACCAATAAGAAACCAGTCGTAAACAATAGGGTTAGAAACAATAAAGCGGTAACTTTCCACCCCAAAAGAATAACTGAAGCTGAATGCAATCAAATTATCAACAGGATAATTGACAACATGGTAAGGGTTGAAGGCGGCACTTTCATCATGGGAGACGACAACCCCACCTACAGCAACAATGCGGAGAAGCCCGCTCATAAAGTTACGCTGTCGAGCTTCTATATCGGCAAATACGAAATAACAAAGCTGGAATGGAAAGCCGTTATGGCAGGTGGCGGCATGACAACTGAAATCGACGACCTGCCGATGGAAAGGGTTTCAAAAGACGACGTCATGGAATTCATACGCACCCTCAACAGCATTACTGGACGAGACTTCCGGTTGCCCACCGAAGCGGAATGGGAATTTGCAGCCCGAGGCGGCAACATGAGCCACGGCTATAGGTACTCCGGCAGCAATAACCCGAAAGAAGTATCGTGGGATGCAAGGGGAATGACCTACAAAGACGACCTGGGCTACACTCATCCTGTGGGAAAGAAGAAGCCTAACGAACTGGGGCTATACGACATGAGCGGCAATGTGTTTGAATGGGTGAGCGACTGGTATGGTCCATACTCCTCCGAGCCGCAAACAAACCCAACAGGTCCTGCTTCGCCTGATGAAGAAAACAGGGCAGTAACCCGAGGTGGTTGTTGGTCGTGGCGCTTTGGTGAGTGGGAAATAGACGCAAGTACGGTAACCTATCGCTACCCTAAAAGCAGATTTGAATCGGGCAACGACACTGGCTTTCGCCTTGCCATGAGTGCTGAATGAAAGACATCCGTAATTTTACAGAGCCTTTGTAATCGGATTATAGTGGGGCTGTCTTTTCCTGATTTAGGTAGACAGTTTTTACCTGTTTCCTGACTTTGCTGACATCAGATTTCCTGACGAAGTAGACAGTTCACTGATATTGTTGACACTCTTCCTTAAATGGTAGACAACCGCTACAGTAATTTGAACAACATGGTGTACTAAAAACGGGAAACGAGGTATAACACAGGTATAACACAGGTATAACACCTGCAAATGTGTAACATCTTGACACACAGTATGTTAGGAGTACAGGTATAACACGGGTATAACACCCTAAATCTTTGTAACTTGCTAAATATCAAGCCGTTACCCCTCTAGGTATAACACTAACATATAACACCTATATGTTATATATATATATGTAGGTGAATGGCGGCGGCGGGGAGAGAGACATTATATATATTAATATTTATATATTATATATATACCCTGTTATA
>CAZUWO010000118.1:0-9604 GCA_964623995.1 uncultured Prevotella sp.
TTGTAATCTTATAGAAAAAGGTATTTTGCTAGGCAGTAAAAATATAAACTCTACGCAGCAAAATGCTTTTCGCTACGCAGAAAAGACAACCCGATTCCGGCAACTGCCACCCCCTGACCTGTGGTGGCGGCAGCGCCGTGTTATGGCCTTGGGCCGCTCAGAAAAGGGGAAGCAGCGCCCGCCACAAATCATACAGCACCACGATGGCCCGTCAGCGGCATGGCATTACCGCCGAAGGCAGTACGCACTGGGGCGAAAGCGCGGCGCGGAGGCACAATAAAAGGGATGTCATCACGACATCCCTTCCATGATACAAAAACATTATGAATTTTATTTTGCGAACAAGATTATTTTCTCTTTCGACTATTTTTATATGGCTAAATCCGTGTGGTTGGCCGGCGGTCAGTGTGCCATCTCGCACTCCTGGCAGCGCTCCTTGCGCTCACAATAGCGCTCACACTGCACCCTTATGTCGTAACCAAGCAGCGCTCCCAGTATGAAGTCCTCCTCGGGCGACAGCTGGCTGAGTGGCTTTCCGCCGAAAAGCTTTACCGCCTCAAGGCATTCGGGCCTGCCGAAGTAGAGGTTCAGCCTGTCGTTGCCCACCGGTTGTATCATGTAACTGATGCCTTGGTGGCGCAATCGCTCTGTGGCGAACTGCTCGTATTTCTTGTTGAAGGTGAACAACACCATCTGACGCACGCCTTTTTTGTATTCGTAGATGTGGTTCATGAGCACCTTCATGTCGGCAGGTAATACGCTTTCCATTTGCGGTAGTTGTTATTTGTTCCTTGTTTATGGTTGCAAAGTTACAGCAAATTCTGTGTGATGGCAATACCAATAATTAGTGATTTTTTAGTCAAATCAGCTGTAAAACAAACTTTTTTGTGCCGTTTTGAGTAATAATATTCATTATTTTGGCTGTCGGAGGCTAAATTTTTAATATTCGGTTTAGTTTTTTTCATGGTTCCGAACCGTTTTTTCAGCATGGCGGTGGCACGTTGTACTTGCCGCGAATTTTTTTTTACGGAGTCTTAATAATTGTAAACATGTCATGCCGAAGGCACATAGCGTCAGCCACTTGCAATTACGAAACATCAAGAATTGCAATAAAGCCACGGCGCAGAATGTAAAGAATTGCAAGAAGTTTGAAAAGTAACGCAAGGGCGGTTACGGTGCCATTGCATACCTTTGCAGCGTTAAGCAGGCCCTGAAGCCAGCATAAAGAATCATTAAAAGCCACGAACCGCGGCCCCCGGCCCGCAAGCAGTTTGAAGCGAAACACTGAGAAAGGAAGCTCAGACATTAATACACTAATTAAAGAACTGTTTATGAAAAAACCTTATTACAAGCCTGCCACCCAGCTGCTGCCGGCATTTCAGAGTCGCATTCTGGCCGGTTCGGTGAGAAACGACGGCCATACCATTATTCCGGACGGCACCGATCCTGACGAATTTGAAGAGGACTTAGGCGACGATGCCAACAGCAAGGAAAACCCGTGGGGCCTGTGGAACTGTGACTTATGGCGTGAAGAAACAACCAATTACTGATTTACAACTATGAAAAAGCAAATACTCACCACAATGATCGTGGCCTGCGGGCTTGCCACTCAGGCAGCCATGGCACAGGTGGAGACGCGCAACGCCCACACCATACTTGACGCAACATGGACCGAAGCAGAAAGTTCTACGGCCCAAACCGACCAGCAGCTGTTCCTGGAAGGACGGTCAACAATACACTTTACCGTTAAGAACACGGCGCCGACAAAGGTAAGATACGACCAGAGCAAAGGCAAATTCGTGGCCGATGAGAACGGAAAGTACGACAACACTCCCACCCGCTACATTGCCATGGTGCAGGTAAGGGCCAAGAATGGCACCGGCAAGGGCACGGCCTATTACCGCTACCGGAGGCTGGCCGACGGCTCGGCAACGTTTGAGAAGGCCACAACGAGGACCAAAAGCGGCACGCAGCACTACACGAAGTCGAACCAATTCGACTACACCCGCATTGTTTCCGAAACCAAAAGCAGCAGCGACGCCGAATACTATAAGCTGGCAGACTCGTACGAATATAACTGGGGTGAGCCCCAAACTGCCACCGACGGCACCATAATTGAAGGCACAATAGACGTGGAAAACGGCTTAGACGATGACTATCTTTATATGTCGATAATCAAAGACGACAGCAACGACGATGCCAACCTTACCAAAAAGAACCTCTATTACCGCAGTAGCGCATTCTCGTTGTGGAGCAACAGCAAGGCCGAACACGTGATTTACGACTCAGATACCGACGCAGGATACCACCATAGCGTAATACTGTCGCGCCTTACATCAACCACCCTGCGCTACGACATATACGACGACAAGCCACTATGGACCCAAACGGGCGAGAATACCAACTCGAGCGAGGCGCAAGACATACGGAGCAACCGCCTGAACGCTAAGTCGCACGCCTCGAAAGAGATAAGTGTTTACGTGCATCGCAGCCTCACGGGCGGCACGTGGGGCACTCTCTGCCTGCCGTTCGACGTGGCAGTGGCCGACATTCGCAACGCCAACGCGCTCGGAAGCGACGTAATCATAGCCGAGTTCAGCAACGTTGACCTTGCCAACGACGTGGTAAACTTCAACACTATCAGCAGTTCCACCGCCACCTTAAAGGCAGGCAAGCCCTATTTAATAAGGTATAACGGTGCCGACAAGGACGATTTCTTTGCCCCTAACGTAACTTTCAACTACACGTCGGCCACAAGCCAGACCGCACTCTCGGCCCTAACCAACCGCAAGGGCGCCGTAGTGAGCCACGGCTACGGCTTTGTGGGACTGCTGGAGCCCACCTATGCCGGCGCGGAAACAGAGAATCTTGGCGACGGATGCATGGTTTACGTGGCCACTCCCGCCGCAGGCACAACCACGCAGCACCTGAAACGGCTCAAGGAAGGTGGCAGAATAAAGGCCTTCCGTGCTTATCTGTACTATCCTAAGGGTGCTAAGGCCTCGGCGGCAAAGGGCAACGGCATAATAAGCATTGACGAAGAGCTGAACAGTACCACCGGTTTGGTGCGGGTAAAGGTAGATGGCCTGACCGTGAACAACCGCATTTACAACCTGAAAGGGCAGCTTGTGGGCACCGATGCCACCGCGTTGCCGGCCGGAATATACGTGCGCGGCGGCCGGAAGTTTATAGTAAAGTAAGCCGTGAGGCCTTTCTTCATAAGTTTAAAACATTTAATATTTAAGGCGGAATTCCCCCATTGGCTCAGCTGGGTCAATGGGGGAACTGTTATTTCATGGCGGTAGCTGCCGCCCGTGGCGCCACTCAGGCAGCCTACATTCCTGTCTGCGGGAAGCTCTTTGCAAGCCCGCCTTCGCTCGTTTCCTTATACAGTGATGGCAGGTCGTGGCCCGTTTGCTTCATCACGCTAACCACTCTGTCGAACGAAACACGGTGGTTTCCGTCGCTGATGTTGGCATAGAGCTGGCAGTCGAGGGCCCTACAGGCGGCAAAAGCATTACGTTCTATGCACGGGATTTGTACCAGACCGCACACCGGATCGCATGTCATGCCGAGGTGATGTTCCAGCCCCATCTCGGCCGCATATTCTATTTGGGAGGGCGTTCCCCCAAATATCTGGCAGGCAGCAGCCGAAGACATGGCGCAGGCAGTGCCCACTTCGCCCTGGCATCCCACCTCAGCGCCCGATATGGAGGCGTTCTCCTTGATGAGGTTTCCTATGAGTCCGGCAGTGGCAAGCGCGTGAAGTATGCGCTCCTCGTTTATGTTATGCTTCTCGGCCAGATGTACAAGAACGCCCGGAAGCACCCCACTGGCCCCGCAAGTTGGTGCAGTTACGATGGTGCCACCGGCAGCATTCTCCTCACTTACCGCCAAAGCGTAAGCATAAACCATTGCCCTGCTCTGCAGGTTGGTTTTGTAGCCGTTGGCCTTAATAAAGTAAGTAGGGGCTTTTCGGGCCAAATTGAGCGGTCCGGGCAGTGCTCCCTCGTGGTTGATTCCCCTTTGCACGGCCTCGTTCATGGTCTTCCACACCAGCTTTAGGTGGTCCCAGATGTCGGCTTCCTCATACATGCCCACGTACTCCCAGTAGCCACGGCCGTTGGTTTCGCACCAATTCTTAATCTCTGTAAGTGTGGTCATGGGGTAGATGGACTTTTCGTAGAAGAAGTCGTCGGTGCCTTTGCCCTCCGAGAGTGCCCCTCCGCCAATGCTGTACACGGTCCACTCGTCGGTGGTTTGCCCCTTGTCGTCGACCGAAGCAAACTTCATTCCGTTGGGGTGGAAGGGCAAGAACACCTCCGGTTCCCATGCAATGACCACCGGAGCCACCTTTTCGAGTGTCTCCTTTATAACCACATCGGTCATGTGGCCTTTGCCTGTAGCGGCCAGACTGCCATAGAGCGTAACCAGAAACCGGCTTGCCTCGGGGTGGCGCGAGGCGAAAATAGAGGCTGCCCGCTGTGGTCCCATGGTGTGACTGCTCGACGGTCCCTTGCCTATACGGTATATATTTTTTATTGAGTCCATTAGCTTTTCGTTGCTTTCACGGCCTTTCGGGCCTGCTGTGTATCAAATTTTTGCAAATGTAAGTAAAATTATCGACTTTCGGTGCCATTGCACCCGTCTTTTTCTTTGTGTCTGATTATTTTCGGCAGCAAAGGTTATCGGCCTCCCTCCCCTCGCTTTTCTCCGCCCCGAACCATCCATTCCCCTCCCTCGCTCCAAGCAGAACCGCAGCCGAAACTGCTGCTACGGCGCCACCAAGCCATCACATCAGCGCCGGGAAATTATGCTGAAGGCTTTACCAATTGATAATACTTTATTTGTTATAAAGTGTCTACCTTTTTCAGCATAAGACAAAGAAATCAGAAAGCCTCATATAAAAAAAACTAACTTCTCAACGCACGCTTGCGGTGAGAAGTTAGCAAATTATCGCAGATCTTCTTATGCGTTCACTCGGGCATTGAGTGAACACTTGCTCCTGAATACTCTATTTTAATCGTCCCAAATGCTGTTGGCCCAGCCGTCGTTCCAGATGGATTTACTGTCAGACTTCCACGGATTGCCGTCTTCATCCTCCATTTCGTCGTCCCAGTCCGGGTCGGCCGGCTTGGCGTCGGCATAGGGCTTGTCGTTCCTTTCCGACACTCTCATCAGCCCGAAGCTGCTTATGCTCATCACGTTCATTTCGGGACGAATATATGTTTTCTTCTTATTCATTTTTTGCTTCCTGTTTTCTTGATTATAGATTAACCTTTCTTCCGTCAACGGTGAACACGCCTTTATCGGTATGTATATACAGTTGTCCGTTGCTCATGAATTTATATTTGCCGCTCTTACCGGCCTTTTCAGCCTCAACATCTGTTATGCCCGTGGTCTCGCCGCTATGCCCGAAGGCCACGCCGAAGTACGTATTGCGGGCAGAAGTGGCACCTTCGTAGTCGAACCATGAACGGAACGGGAGAATGTAAACATAATTGTACGATTCCGTAAGTGTCCAACTGCTGCGGAAACGGTCGGCCGAGAAGTAGAGGCAGGGGTTATTCTGCTTGTCCATCTTGCAGCCAGCCATGGTGGCACTTGGTGTAAGTGTGAAGCTCTTGTCGTTTAGTGTGCCGGTGGTCTTACCGTTTTCGTCGGCTATCTTAATTTTTCCAGTGGTTGTTTCGGTAGGTGTGGCCACAACGTTTGCGCCATACTCCAGCACGCTGAAGTTATCATCGTCGGCCAGCTGATTGTCATCGTCAATATAAATAAGGTAAGGCTTGTAGGCCTCCGACTTGCCTGTAGAGGGCTTGCACACGTCAAAGTGGACGTAGTTGTCGTAGCTTATCAGGCTGTTATTGAAGTTTCCGAGCGTGTTACCTTTGTCAGCAGAGATAGCATCCGTTGCTGCCAGGCGGCTGACGGTAAAGGTCTTGCCGTCGCCTGCGCGGTTTTCGGCGTTGTCATTGGTGTGAGTGCCGTCTGCTTGCGAAATACCGAACTGGAAAGGCAGCACAAGCGTGGTTATGTTCGACTTGCCTGTCGACGAGTGGGTTACCTTACGGGTGTAGCTTGCATACGATTCGGCGGGCACGTTGATGTCGTAGGGTGCGAAGAATGGATTCTTGTCGGTCAGCACTATGTTGGCATTGGCCGAGAAAGAGCCGTTCTTTTCGGGCCTGTTGGCATAGTTGTCGGCCTTGTCGGCCATACTGTTTGGCAGGTAAATGAGGCAGTTAGGAGCCATCATGCTGCGTATAAGGGCCAGATAATCAGCTCTTATCACACCCGAGGGGAGCACCAAGCTCTGCAGCGAACTCATGTCAACGTAGAGTACTTGCTTTACATCCTCGAGCCCGTTCTGCTTCTTGGCGCACAGTTCGCTTATCTTGCTCACCACGTCAGACATGTGAGCGTAGCCGTTATCCTCTGTTGTCGACACCTTGATGCCCCACATCGAGCTTTCCTTCTCGGTGCCATCGTCGGTTGTATAGAATGTGTTGTCGTACACCTTCACGGGGTTCAGCGTCAGCTCATATTCCTTTTCTTGCAGTTCTATGTCCATGGCGTAGTGGGCATAGTAGCGGTGCTGGGTTGCGGTTGTCGGGGCAATGTTGTACCGAGTCTCGTCACTCACCATCAGGTAGGCCATGTTTTCCTGTCCGGGCTTTAGCGAAATCTGCTTGAATTCACCCCTAATCGTCCGGCCTTGGGCATCCTTATAGCCAGTGTCTTCCTTGTATTTGGCCACTGAGAATGGATATTCCTCGAACTGGCTGGCCACTGTCGACCGGCTCTTGTTAGACAACAGGTCGGCATTATTGAAGCGGAAAGGCACTGTTCCCACTTCCACCACCTGCAGCTTGTCGCTCACCGGCTCGTAGTCAGGGTTGTAACCGTCGGCATAGAGGTCCTCGTTGGCCTTGAAATACTTCGACTCCACAAAGGCCACACGGGCATTTCCGTTGGTGGCTCCGGCGTAAGTGCCCGACTTATATGTTGCGTCGGTGTAGTTGCTTGTAAGGTTGTCGAACTCGAAGTTCCATGTATGACCGGCTGTTCCGCTTGGCACGTTGAACACGAAGTGGCCTCCGCGCACGCTGAAGTTGTCGGCAGTGAAGTTCTGTGTCAGTGCTTGCTGGCCGGCATCGTCGGCATCCTTGCCCACCACGTCAAGGCTATGAATGTACGGATTCAGGTGTTCCATGGTCAGGGTTATGCGCACCAGGGCCTGGCTTCCGTCAGAAAGGCCTGAAACACGGAACTTTACTGCGTCGTTGTTCAGTCCCGACACCGTTATGGTCTGGTTCTGATTGGTGCTCGAAATAGTGGCTGTCTCGGTCACGTTCTGGCCTGTTTCGTCGTAGACTTCGGCCTTAAAGCCACTTGCCGAAGGCGTGAATCCGCTATACTGCATTAGCTGTGCGGCATAGTTGGCATTGGTGTTTAAAACTGCTACCTGCCCGTCAAGGCTGGCTTCGTGTATATAATAGCGACTGCTATTCCTGTTTACGTACAACCGGTTCTGGTCATCCAAGTAGAAGTTTGAGGTATAACCGTATCTCCAAGACGTAGACAGATAGTAGCCATTGCTGTTGCTTCCTCCCACGTATACAGTATTTCCGTTCAGCTTTAGACTATGATTACTACTGTTAAACTGCCATCCAGTTTCGGGGTTTTCTACACCTGTTGTAAGGTCGTTGCGCAGATATTTAATCTCGCCATGGCGGTTTATGCCAATAATGTTGCCGCCATTTTCTTGCTGACCCAGCGCAAACTCGAGCTTGGCTCCGGTTATACGGTAGCCGGTTGGGAACTCATGGCCCGACGCATTGGTAAGTGTCACGGGCGTCTCCACGTAGTATGTGTTGTCGTTGTCGGTGGTTCCCTTTGCCAGTGCGAACCATGGCTGGGGCTTGTCCAGCCCGTCTTTATTTATTGTTCTGGTTATAGTCTTAGTGGTTATGTTAGCGTCGCTGGCCTTTCCACCCACAATAGCGTTGGCCTGATATAAGAGATTGTCGGCTTCAAGGTCGTCCACGTTCCTGTAGTTGTAGCTGAAATAGGTTGCCCCACCCTTTGAATTAGGGCTTATGGTGCCCAGTTCCGGCTTGCCCACCATGAACGACGACTTGGCCACACCCGTGGCCTGAGAGTACGGAAGAGCCTGCAACGGCTGGTCGAACGGTGCGTCGGCAGAGAAATAAACCACGAAACTGCGTATAGAAACACCATAGAACAGGTTGTTGACATTGGCATCCTTGTGCAGGAGAAAATAGAGTCTGTTGCCCATATCTGTCCTGCTCGAGGCCTGGCGGTTTATGGTGTAGCCCTTGGTATCGTTGGTTCGGGGCATCTCATCGGTCTTGGCCTTAGCCTTGTTATAGTCAAAGTCTGAACCTGTTTCATAGAAAGTCTTTCTCACACCTTCAGTTCCGAAATCCCGTGAGTACGTGTGGTTGTTCATATTGTTGTCCAGCGTTATGCTGTAACCGGTAAACCGGTAGCCCTTTGGCAGCGAAACCACTATGTAGCAGTCGGAGCTTTGTCCGCCTGTCAGGGTCAGTTTGCCGTCCACAATGTTAAGGTTGCCGGCCGGATTGGCTATCTCTCCGCCACCGGTCAGCGCGCCGTCGTCGGCCACCACAAGGTTTAATCCCAGCTGTTCGTGCTGCCACAGGGCGCTGAAACCGTTCTGGAAACCCACTTCTTGATCTGCTGTCACGGCAGCAATGAGGTGCCCGGTCTCAGGGGAGATAAATACATTCTGTGCCGGAAGATTTAAGGCTACGGCCACAAGAATCATCAAAGTCGAAATAAGTCTTTTCATTTAGCATTTAATTTGTTTTTGTATCATTCACTGTTTTTCTCGCATATCCCGCTTTCGGGATTGCAAAATTACAACCACGAAAATAACCTAACAAATTTCATTACCCTCAAAAACGGGCAAAAAACCACCCCAAAAAGGCCCAAAAATGGTATTTTATGACCCAAAAAGACGCAAAAAAATTTTTTATGAAGAATATTGTCCGAATATTTATTTTTTGTACCTTTGCACAGAATTATATGAAATATCTTTTTGCTGAATAAGATGAAATCATCGTTACCAAGTAAGCTAAGACATTATAAAAGATGGATTTTCAGAGGCAATGTCAATAATCCTATAGACCGGTTGCGGCTCTATGGCTATGTGGTATGTACGGTTCTCACCCTCGTAGGGTGCTTACTGCACTTCGTTGGCATAATGGGCATAAGGCAAAACGTACTGTTAACCATCTCGGCCCTGTGGTTCTGCTCCGACACGGTGCTGATACTGTTGTTCCTAACCAAGCATCTGGGCTTGGCAAAGTCGTTCACCGTGGCCGCGTTTCTGTCGCAGGCGTTCGAGTCGGTGCGCATTTTCTATCTGGCCTACACCCATACCATAACCTCGCAGCAGTTCTACATCAACGAGTTCATTTGCTTCTCCATCCTGCTTCTGGTCACTATCGGCTTCTTCTATAAGGCTACCTTCACCCTCACATTGTTCAATCTGGCCACCATTCTCGTGTGCCGGCCGTTCATTCCCGACATGGTCAACTCCATGACCATAAGC
>CAZUWO010000119.1:0-9566 GCA_964623995.1 uncultured Prevotella sp.
AGCCGAATGAATGTCTTGCCAGGGTGATATTTGTAATAACCTGTCATCGACACAGGCACATTGTTTCGAAGAGGTATTCCGAAGTGGGTTGAAGCCGGCATGTTCTGCAAGTTGACAACAAACGACCCCAAGAAGAGATTGCCGGCGGCGATAGGTGCTCCAAACATGGTTCCCAGTGCGCCAGTGGATATTGTAGTGAGCTTTGCACACTTGCCGCTGACCCCATCGTCGGCCTGTGAGGTGGGGAAATCGGAGTATTTCGGGTTGGAGGCCATCAGAGTAACCATGGCTCCGGCGTTGCCGCTGCCCCAATCGAAATTCTGCCCGGCCACAGTCTCATAGAATATCTGGAAGACTGGCTGCCCATTGAAGTCATAATAGCGGACGTTGTCGAAATGGAAGTCAGACGGAGTGGCATTGTTGACCACATTGACGGTGTAGGTTTTCTGCCACTTTCTGTCCTGCGATGTCACTGTATATTGCTGTGGCGTCGCTGTAAAAATGTAGGTAGTATCATCCGTGTCGTCAGCGTCATTGTGGGTTACGGTCATCTGCTGCGTAAAGAACTTGCGTGGAGTACCCGAGGCGGGCTCTATGGTAGCGCCCTCAGTGAGTGTAAACTCCGGCGCAAGGATGCTATCAGCGGTATTGGCATAAAGGGTTATGTCATTATTGTTGATGATTGACTCCCTGAGCAATATCTCGCTGTCGGGAAGCGATACACCGGTAATGTCGGCCTCACTGTTGGGCGCCTCGTCCTTTATGCACGACGACAAGGCCAAAGGCAGCAGCAAAACAACCGCGGCGCCCGTCTGGAATAATCTCATACTGTTTGCTTATTTTGCAATCTTTACGCTCTTGCCATTGGCTGTCTTGACAACATAAACAGTGCCATGGTTCATGGCGTCGACTTGACGACCATTGATGTCATATATCTTGGCGTCACCCAGAGTCGACTTGCTGACAGTTGCGCCATTGATGCCACTGGAAACATTTGCGTAAGTGTGGGTGGCCTTTTTGATTTCTTTCGTCAGGTCGCCATTGAAAACAGTAACTGTGGCAACAACGCTGTCGCCTTCCTGCCTCAAGTCCTTTACTACACGTGCGCCGAGAGCTCCGTCCCAAGTTACCTTGATGTCATTGGGCGTAACAGTCGCGGCGTTAAGATTGCTGCCAAAGTCGATGCTGACGTTTTGTGGCTCATTGTATACCAGGCTTATATCGTCAATATAGAGAGTGTCTATACTGCCCTGTCCCGCGTCGGCGTTGGTTGAGATTGTTACAAGGATGGCCTTGCCTTTAACACTGTTGTCGATAATGTTGAAAGGAATTTGAAGCTTCTTCCACACAGGCGCGCCATTGGTGAATGTGGTGGGTATAGTATTGTTTTGAGCCTGCGAGCGCTTGTTTTGGTATTCTTTGTCCTCCGGGTCTTGATAATATGTGCCGTCGGTAATGATGGCATTCACAGTGGCATACGGATGGGCTGCGTTTGGAGTGCCCTGCTTGAAGGCGTACCAAAGCGTGAGAGAGTCGGGCTGGCCGTTAAGTTCCACATAGTAAGGGTCGCCATGGGCGTCGACGCTGTCGTTGATTTCCAGCTCGGCATGGTTCTTGGGGTCGGTGGCCGTCATTGCTCCGCAGTTCATGCGGCCCGTAGTAGCAGTGCCGTTAGCAACGATGCCGAAAATGCTTGACGATGCGAGCATAAGCGAAGACTTGCCCAAACTTTCCGGACGGACTATGGAACTTTTGAACGAATGGGGCGCCAGGGCGTTGACTATACCTGCATACTGGCCCTTGGCCGAGGCGAAAGAATGCCACGAAAGGGCCTCCTGTATGGTTTTGCCGCTGACGGCGTAGTCCTGGAACTCCTCAAAGCCACTGTTTGGAATCTGGTATTTGTCGCCGAAAATCACTTCCACAGCAATGCCGGGAACGGGAATGTCCATCGAGGCGTAGAGCTTGCTCTTGTTGTTTGTCAGCTCAGCGCGGATGGTAACATTGAGATTCATGGGCATCACACCGTTAAGATTGACATGGATGCCCTTCGTGGAGGCAAGGTAGACCTCATCGTCCTGCTCAACACCCCTTATACTGTCGACCTTGATGTCGCCGACAGAGATGCCCTCAAATTTGAAGTTCTTCAGCGAGAAGTTATAAGTGCCGTCATTGTTTTCGTCAACAATGATTGAAGTCTTCTGTGGAGCCGTTGGGCCGCCATTAAGCGTTACTACAAGATTATCCGTGTAATCTTTTGCCATTGATGGCATCACGGCAAGCGCAAATGCCAAAGAGATTAGTATTTTCTTCATAATACCTAATTGATTTTATTATTGGGTGCAAAATTACTATAATTTATAACATTGAACAAAAATATTGTGTTCAAATAAAAAATAAAGTGTTATATACAGTACTTACAACAGCAAAATTCCGTAAAGTCATATAGGTATGGATACAATTAACTTGCTTGTCTACAACAAATAATCTTTCAACATTAGTTTTCTGCCATAAAGCAGGTGATTACTTTTCAAGGAAATAATTATGATAGACTTGTAAATATTTTAAATATTTTTGCATACAAAGAAAATTAAAACAGAGAAATGAATCTTTTGTTGACATTGATTCCTCGGTTTTTCATTTGATAATACTGTAGACTCAAAAACTATAAATTCGGCCTAATCGCATTATTATTGTTTTTTAAATAAAATAAATGTTCAGTTCTTCTGAAAAATGGTAACTTTGCATTGTTATGAATCCATTTTTTGAACCATACAATACTCCTCATGAGACAGTTCCATTCGACCGAATCAAAATCTCTGATTATGAAGAGGCCTTTATGGAAGGTATCAGACGTGAGAATGAGCAAATTGACTTGATAGTAAAAGACCCTTCAGAGCCTACTTTCGACAATACTATAATACGTGAAGACGAGGTGAAGGGCCGTAAGCACTACTATGATCTGCTCGACAGGGTGTCTTCGGTTTTCTTTAATCTGCTTTCGTCGGAGACAAACGATGAGATGGAGGCTCTGTCGCAGAAGATAAGCCCCATACTCACTAAGCATTCCAACGACATTTCCCTAAATCACGACTTGTTTGTCAAGGTAAAATACGTTTACGAACACCATCGAAAGCTGAGTGCAGAAGAAACTACCCTACTCGAAAACTCATACGATGGCTTCGTGCGTTCGGGAGCTTTGCTCTCTGATGAAGGCAAGAATAAATTGCGCGAACTTACTGAGAAGGCTTCTCAGTTGGCTCTTGTGTTCTCACAAAACTTGCTTAAGGAGACCAAGGCATTCAAGCTTCACATCACTGATGAAGCTCAACTGGCCGGTATTCCCGATTCTGTCAGAGAGTCGGCAAAAGGAATGGCACAGGCAGAAGGGCTTGACGGTTGGCTGTTCACACTCGATGCGCCGAGCTATGGTCCATTTATGACCTACGCCGACAACCGTGAATTGCGGAAGAAACTGTACATGGCAAAGAACACCTTGTGTTCTGATCCGGGCAAGCCTACATGCAATCTCGGCGTCTGCAAGCAGCTAATAAACATCAGACGTGAGATAGCACAGTTGCTTGGCTACGATACTTATGCCGATTATGTGATGAAATACAGAATGGCGGGCAGTGTTTCTAACGTCTATAAGTTGTTTGACGAACTCATTGAAGCCTATAAGCCGACCGCAGAGAAGGAGGTTGAGGCCGTGAGGGGCATTGCAGCTGAGGCTGAAGGCAATGATTTCGCGTTGGAACCTTGGGACTTCTCTTATTATTCTCATAAGCTTCAGCTTCGTGATTACAATCTCGATGCCGAGATGTTGCGCCCATATTTGCAGGTGGATAATGTGATAAAGGGCGTATTTGGCTTGGCAACAAAGCTTTACGGAATAACGTTCAAAGAGAATAAGAATATCCCTGTTTACAATAAAGAAGTTAAACCATACGAAGTTTACGATGAGGACGGAACCTATTTGGCCGTGCTTTATGTTGACTTTCATCCACGTAAGGGAAAGCATGACGGTGCTTGGATGACCGAATTCCAAGGCCAGCACATAGAGCGAGATGGCACTAACGTGCGGCCTCATGTATCTTTGGTGATGAATTTCTCACGTGCCACTAAGGATAAACCGGCCCTGTTGCGGCTCAGTGAGGTTGAAACCTTCCTCCATGAGTTTGGTCACAGCCTGCACGGAATATTCGCAAACACTCGTTTTGGCGCTCTTTCCGGAACCAATGTGTGGTGGGATTTTGTCGAGATGCCTTCGCAATTCATGGAGAACTACGCTGTAGAGAAGGATTTTCTGCGGACTTGCGCATTCCATTATGAGACAGAGGAACCCATGCCGGACGAGCTAATTGACAAGGTTATCAAGTCTCGCAACTTCCTTGCGGGCTACTCTTGCCTGCGGCAAGTATCGTTCGGACTGCTCGATATGGCTTATTATACACAGCAAAAGCCATTCACTGCCGACATAATGAAGTTTGAAAAAGATGCTTGGAAACGTGCTATCGTTATACCACAGCCCGAGTCCACGTGCATGACAACACAGTTTTCGCACATCATGGCCGGTGGTTATGCGGCCGGATACTATAGCTACAAATGGGCTGAAGTGCTGTCGGCCGATGCTTGTGGAGTGTTCAGGCATGAAGGTATCTTCAACAGGGCAACCGCAGAGCGCTTCCGCCGTGAGGTACTCTCAAAGGGAGGAACCGAGAATCCTATGACACTCTACGTGAGATTCAAGGGTGGCAAACCAACTATTGATGCTCTTTTGGAGCGTAACGGAATTAAGAAGAATGGTCGATAAAGAAGAAAAACAACGGCTGTTGGACATACGCTATCTGCGCATGGCTCGCATTTGGGCCGAAAATTCATACTGCAAGAGGCGCAAGGTAGGTGCCATTGTGGTCAAGGACAAGATGATAATATCCGACGGATATAACGGTACACCGTCTGGTTTCGAGAATGTTTGCGAGGATGAGAATAACCTTACCAAGCCGTATGTACTCCATGCCGAGGCCAATGCCATAACAAAGCTGGCCCGAAGCAATAATAACAGCGACGGTTCTACCCTCTACGTAACTTCAAGTCCATGCATTGAGTGCGCCAAACTTATCATTCAGGCCGGCATTAAACGCGTGGTCTACTCTGAAGCTTACCGCCTTGACGACGGTATAAGATTGCTTAACCGTGCGGGTATCACATGTGAACTGATGCCTTTAGACAGGAAATAGAGACTCATATTGATGTTGTAACATGTTAAAAATTGAGAGAATAAGATGAAAATACCGCAGAAGAGATACATGCCATTGGTAATGGCGGTCTGTGTTGTGTTGGGAATAATGCTCGGAGCTTTTTATGCGAGCCACTTCCAAGGCAACAGACTCAACATAATAAACTCTGGAAGCAATAAGCTTAACACCTTGTTGCACATCATAGATGACCAATATGTGGACACCGTAAACATAAATTCGCTTGTCGAAACCGCCATTCCGCAAATCCTGGCAGGGCTTGATCCGCATTCTGTATATATTTCAGCTAAGGACGTTCAGACAGCCACCGACGACCTAAAGGGCTCATTCTCAGGTGTGGGAATTGAGTTTGTGGTAAGGCAAGACACCGTACACGTACAGAACGTCATAAAGAACGGTCCTGCCGAAAAGGCCGGTTTGCTTGCCGGCGATAAGATAGTGGCTATCGATGGCAAGAACTTTACAGGCAAAATAGTCACCAACACCGAGGCCATGCATCGTCTGAAAGGTCCTAAAAACACCAAGGTCAGTGTTACGGTGACGCGCTATGGCTCCAAGAAGACATACACTTACACCATCACTCGTGGCGATATTCCAACCCATAGCATTTCTGCCGCCTACATGGTTGACTCTGAAACGGGTTACATTAAGATAAAGAACTTCGGCGAAAACACTTATATGGAGATGCTGGCGGCTCTTGCCGGCTTGCAGACAGAAGGCTTTTCTAATCTTATTATCGACTTGCGCGACAACACAGGTGGTTACCTTGCCGCAGCCGTTCAGATGGCAGACCAATTTCTTCCCAATAATAGGCTCATCGTTTATACCGAAGGTCGGAAGTCGCCAAGGGAAGAATATCGCAGCGATGGCCGTGGTTCTTATAAGGATATACCGTTGGTTGTGCTCATAAATGAAGGTTCAGCAAGTGCTTCTGAGATATTTGCCGGTGCCATGCAGGACAATGACCGCGCCACGATAATTGGCCGAAGGTCGTTCGGTAAGGGATTAGTACAAAAGCAAATACCCTTCTCCGACGGTTCAATGATACGACTAACCATCGCAAGATATTACTCACCGTCGGGCAGATGCATACAAAAGCCTTACACCCCGGGCGATGATGCCGACTATGAACAAGACCTTCTGACGCGCTATGAGCATGGAGAGTTCTTCTCTCGCGACAGTATTCCTCATCGAGGGCGTGCCTACCACACCACTCTAGGGCGTGTAGTATATGGCGGTGGAGGCATTACGCCTGACATTTTTGTTGCCGAGGACACCTCATTCGTCACATCTTATTATAAGGAAGCAGTGCTTAGCGGTCTGCTACTGCAGTATTCGTTCATCTATACCGATGCTAACAGACCAAAATTGATGAACTTCAACAGTATGATGGAACTGGCCGGCTACCTTGATAAGCAGAATCTAGTAGACAATTTTGCCACTTACGCCTCCTCAAATGGGCTGAAACGCAGGAATCTGCTTATAAAGAAATCGTCGCCACTCATAAGCAAGTTTATCAATTCACGCGTAATTTACAACATTCTTGATGAGCAAGCGTGGATAGAATATCTTAATAAGGATGACCAGTGCATAAGCAAAGCTCTCGAGGTGTTCAAGAAAGGAGAAGCCTTCCCCAAAGCTCCGAAGGCCCAAAAAGCCAAGACAGACAAGAGTAAGTTGAGCTTGAAATATGAGAAACAAAAAGGAACTCCGGAGATACATCAAAGAACGGAAGCGCTCAGTGCCTGATGATTTGAAGCAAAGGGAGAGCCTTTCCATCTGCGAGACTATATTAGCAGATGAACATATAGGCTCTGCCCGCTGCGTAATGGCCTACTATCCGTTGCCAGATGAGCCGGACATTGTTCCGGTACTTGCAGAGCTCAGCCGCCGAGGCAAGCAGGTCCTGCTTCCGGCCGTTGTGGGAGATGATATTGAACTTCGTGAATTCAACGCTAAAGGGAAATTAGCTGAGGGCGCATACCATATATTAGAGCCACAGCAACATTCAGCTTTGAGTCCTCAAGACATTGATGTTGTCTTAGTTCCGGGAGTGGCTTTCACTGCCGAGGGCAAGCGCTTGGGAAGGGGAAAAGGCTATTACGACCGGTTCCTTCCACAAGCTCCGAAGGCCTGGAAAATAGGCGTTGCCTTTCCTTTCCAGTTGGTTGACGAGATTGAAACAGACGTTTATGACCGTCCGGTAGACCAGGTTATAGTGTGAAAACAGAATAAAAAGGTACCTCAAGGACAATAAATTAGAATAAATTTTATTACCTTTGTCGCCAAATATAGAAAACAAGACGAAAAATGTTGTTAGAGAAAATAGAATCAATGCTGCAAGACGTCAGCAAGCTGACAGCCAATAATGCAGACGACATTGAGCAACTAAGACTCAAATACCTTTCTCGTAAGGGTGAGATTAATGCCCTTATGGCAGAGTTCCGCAACGTTGCGGCCGACCAGAAGAAGGCCGTCGGCATCAAGATAAACGAACTTAAGAATGCTGCTACCGATAAGATAAACTCGCTGAGAGAGCAGTGTGCCGAGAACGCCGAACAGCAATTGCGCACCGATCTTACCCGTACCCCTTACCCGATAGAGCTAGGTACGAGGCACCCTCTCACAATAGTGCGCAACCAAATTATTGACATCTTCAGTCACATGGGCTTCACTCTGTTCCACGGACCTGAAGTAGACGACGACAAACACGTATTCACCATGCTCAATTTTGCGGCCGATCATCCCGCAAGAGACATGCAAGACACTTTCTTTATAGAGAAAAGCGACAACGAAGATGTAACCAAGAACGTACTTCTGCGTAGTCATACATCAGGCGATGAGGCCCACTTCATGGAGAACCATCAGCCTCCCATCCGCATCATTTGCCCGGGTCGCGTTTACCGTAACGAGGCTATCAGCAGCCGTGCCCACTGCTTCTTCCATCAGGTTGAGGGCTTATACGTTGACAAAGGTGTAAGTTTCACCGACCTAAAACAAGTTTTGCTCACCTTTGCCCGCGAGATGTTTGGGCCGGATACGAAGATTCGTCTGCGCCCAAGCTATTTTCCATTCACTGAACCCAGTGCCGAGATGGACATAAGTTGCAACATCTGCGGTGGTAAAGGATGCAGTTTCTGCAAGCATACAGGCTGGGTGGAAATCTTAGGTTGCGGTATGGTGGACCCGCACGACCTTGCTGCCTGCGGCATAGACCCGGAAGTGTACACCGGCTATGCCTTTGGCATGGGTGTAGAGCGCATCACCAATCTTAAATACCGTGTGGATGACTTGCGCAAATTCTCTGAAAACGACAAAGAATTTCTCAAGGAATTCCAAAGCGCTTATTAATAAAAACAATTCAGTTAGAAAAGTATCGAAAAGCAAATGGCGGCAGTCCCAACGTGGATTGTCGCCATTTTCGCTTAGTCTAAAAAGTACATTTCCACCGGCGACTTAATACCTATAATCTTCAAATAAGTGGTTCTGTAGCCAAAAACAATTACCCTTCGGCCCAGGTTTTTCGGATTATCCTTCAGGTTAAACTGGCTTCGCCATTTTCCTCCACTCTTAAGCTCTATGCTAACCAGATTATCCGCATCGCGTTCATTCTTACTGTCGGCTATGAGCAGTGCTTGAGGAGCAGTGAAAGGCGGCACAAAGTCGGCATTGTTTATTGACTTTGTGCAAGCCCCAACAATGTAACCATACACATATACGCCACCACTTATATTTGCATTGATAAACTGTTGGCATGTAAGAGTGTCGCCTGTGGTGAAGTCTTTGCCAGTATTGTCGTTGTCGTCATTGAAGTCGTGTTCCTCGCCACTGCCTCCTTCGTTAGGATCTGTGTCACCTTTGCCGGGCTTGTTGCCCTTGTCTGTCGACGTGGAATCGTTGCCGTCGTCTCTCCCTTTGGTTCCCTTATCGTCCTTATCATTTGGGTTCTTTCCTTTATCCGGCTTTTCCACCTCTTCTGTTTTGTCTTCTATTTCTTCCGATTCCGGCGATTCGCAACAGCAAAAGGAAACTAAAAATACAGTAATGGCCAATAGTAAAGAGAATTGTTTCATTGCATTCAAATTTTCTGCAAACTTACAAAAAATTATCATACTTATGGTTTTTATATCTGTTTTTATACATACACTCATGCGGTATAAGTATGTATTTAACGTTATATAACAGAAAAATCGGCCCAACCATGGCCTAAACCCAACAAAAATTGTTAATTTTGCACTTGCAATATCGAGGAAAGATGCTCGAGTGGTTGAAGAGGCACGCCTGGAAAGCGTGTAAACGTCAAAAGCG
>CAZUWO010000120.1:0-9419 GCA_964623995.1 uncultured Prevotella sp.
TTCCATACATCCGGAATGGCCGGAAGCAGACTAACGGCCCCATCATGACTTTGGACAAGCATCTCAGCTATGCCTGCCGCACAGCCAAAGTTGCCGTCAATCTGGAATGGTGGGTGTGCGTCGAATAGGTTGCGGTAGGTGCCTCCATCCTTCTTATTGTCGTTGTAAGCGAGATAGCGATCTTCGGTCAGGGAGAGCTGGTTGTGTATAAGCTTGTATGCGTGATTGCCGTCGAGGAGTCGAGCCCATAAACACACCTTCCACCCCATCGACCAGCCTGTACTTGGGTCGCCGCGGTGTATTAGCGAAGTGCGTGCCGCATCGGCAAGTGTGGGCGTGAGCCGTGGAGATATTGTCTGGCCTGGGAAGAGTCCATAGAGGTGGCTCACGTGACGGTGTGTGTCGGTAGGATCGTCCCAATCTTGCATCCACTCCTGCAGTTGTCCCCACTGTCCTATCTGCATTGGCGGCAATCGGCGTGCTCGAGCGATGTAGTAGTCAGTGCTGTCTGTGTCGATACCAAGTATGCGTTGGGCCGACGTCAGTTCATGGAACAGCTCACGCAGCAGCGTGTTATCCATCGTTGTACCTGCCGACAGGGCATTTTTGCCATTGCCAGCTGGGTGGTAGTTTTCGGGGCTTACCGAGGGGCATATTACGAGCCAATGGTTAGTGGGTTCCTCCACCAGCATTTCGTCAAGAAATTTAGCCGCTCCTTTTATTATAGGATAAGCCCGCGACAGGAACTGACGGTCGCCGGTGAAGAGGTAGTGCTGCCACAGGTGAGCTGAGAGCCAGGCTCCACCCGTCATCCACATTCCGCTTGACGCTATGTCTATGGCGCCTGTTACCCGCCAGATGTCAGTGTTGTGGTGTAGCACCCATCCGTCTTTGCCATACATTTTCTGCGCCGTCTCATGGCCAGTCTGACTTGCGTCAGCTATAAGCTGGAACAGCGGGCCGGATAACTCCTGCAAGTTGGTTGTCTCGCTGGGCCAGTAGTTCATCTCGGCATTTATGTTGGTGGTGTATTTGCTATCCCACGCGGGGAAGAGTTTGTCATTCCAGATACCTTGCAGTGTGGCGGCCTGTGTGCCGGGTTGCGACGATGATATGAGCAGATAGCGTCCGAACTGGAAGTAGGTGGCCACGAAGTGGCCGTCGTCACGGTTTTTGAACTTTATTAGCCGCTCGTCGGTGGGCTCGTCGGCGTAGAGGTCGGAGCCGAGGCTTAGACTGACGCGGCCGAATTGCGCCGTGTAGGCCTCAATATGCTTCTGCTTAGCCGCCTCAAAACCTGTTGCCATGGCTTGGCGTAGTTGCTGCTCCGACTTTTTGACCTCGTCATCGGCTATTTGCTTATAGCTAGTGAAGTTTGTGGCTATAGCCACATATATCACGGCTTCGTCGGCTCCACTCACGCTGAGCACGCCGTCAGCAGAGCTCGTAGTGCCACCTTTGGCCTGCGCCGCTATACGGCCCATAAACTTTATTTGTCCTCTTTGGTTCTCCAAACCCTGTGCCACGCCATGCAGTAACACCTCGTCGCCCTCACTGGTTATGATGGGGTCGAGATGTGGTGTGGACATGGTGGCGTTAAACGTGATTGAGCCAGGGCGGCTAGCTGTCAGCCTGATCATTATGGCAGAGCCGCCGATTGGGCTGATCACCTCACGACAAAACCTGACGCCATGGGCAGTGAAGGTGGTGCGCTGCACTGCAGAGTCGAGCGAAAGCTCGCGACGGTAATCTGTGTAACCGTCGGTTCCGGTCTGTGCTATACTGAGGTCGCCAAACGTCTCATAGGCCATGCCGCTGTTGGTTCTTAGCGATATCACGTGGGCGTTGACGGCTTGTTCGGCTTCGGAATATTGTCCAGCGAATATCATTTGCTGTATGCGTGGTATCCATTCACGGGCCTCTGTGTTGTAGTTGTTGTTGGGCTGGCCGGTCCAGATGGTTTCCTCGTTAAGTTGCAAGTGTTCCGTCTGCGGTATGCCAAATACCATTGCTCCAAGCCGGCCATTGCCCACGGGCAGTGCGTCGGTCCATACTCGGGCCGGCTCGTTATACCATAGTTTGTAATTCTTTGCTCCTACGGCCGATGGTAACAGCAAGGCAGCAACCAGTAGTGCTGCGATAACGAATAGCTTGTTCATTGTTTCGGTCAATTTGATATTAAAATTATAACGTATGTAAAGTTTAAAGTAATATTGCTCTATATTTGCTAACCCTTTATCTGTATTATTTTACGGGTGGACGGAGCCGCTTGAACCGCAGACACGAAAACGGGCGGCGATTGGCCGGAATCGCCGCTCACATTATTCAATGATGGTGCCATTTCCACCTCAGGGCAAAGCATCTGCCTGCCGTTAGGCTTAGGCTTTCTCCACGGTATGGCTCTTAACGTTGAGATAACCCAAATGATGGGCGGCGCCGTAGAGGTAGAGAGCCTCCTTGCGCGAGCAGTTAAACTTGTGCTGAAGGTCGGCAAGGAAAGTCTTGCGGTCAATCTCTTGGACTTCCGATTCGGCGAAAATCTCGTCTACTGTGTTCTTCAACTGCTCCTTGTTGTAGCTGTACTTGTGGCGTGAACGGAAACTAATAAGTGTGCAAACCAGCACAATCACAATCACGACAACGATGATAGCGGTAGTGTTCATGTGTAGTAGTGATATAAAGTTTTTATAATCGGGGCAGCCATTCCGGCACTCTCTGCCAGCATTGTTGCCCATTCTATCGGCTACAAATTTAGTTTATTTTTTCGTTTCCGCAATAATAAAAATGTAGAATTTTCGAAAAATATTCGCCATAGGGCCATTTTTATTCATTTCTTTACATTTTATGTTGCAAAAAAGCTTATATTTGCCCACACAAAATATATTATTATTAGTCTTACTACAACAACACCTTAGATTGTCAAGCTTATGGAAACTGGCAAACCTAACACTACCGCTGCTGTTGCGGTTTCTGAGAATCAAGACTCCAAATTTGACCGTCGCCGCAAGGCCATCGGAGCTTTCTGCGGTCCCATCTGTGCCATACTCGTGTGGCTGACGCCCATTTCGGGCCTCTCTCCTGAGGCCCATCGGCTCTTGGCCATAATGACTTTGGTCTGCCTTTGGTGGATAACAGAGCCTGTACCCATACCGGTTACGTCGCTCGTGGGCCCCACCCTGTGCGTAATTTGTGGTGTAGCAAGCATGAAAGACGCCTTTGCCGCCTTTGCCAATCCCACTATCTTCCTCTTCATGGGTGGCTTTATCATTGCCAAAGCCATGATGGTAAACGGCATTGACAAGCGCATCGCCTACGGAATAATGTCGATGCGATGGGTGGGCGACAAGCCTCGGCGCATCTTTCTGGCCATAGGCGTGGCCTGCATGCTGTGCTCCGGCTGGATAAGCAACACGGCTACGGCGGCCATGATGTTTCCTATCGCCCTCGGATTGCTCGAAACCATACGCGAGATGATGGCGGCACGGGGCAAGGTTATCAACCTGAAGACTTACAAATATGCCACGGGCCTTATGCTCATGACGGCCTATGCGTGCTCCATTGGCGGTGTGCTCACGCCCATAGGCACGCCTCCCAACATCATAATGATGGGCTTTCTGAACGAGATGTGCGACATTCACATCGGCTTCTTCCAGTGGATGGTGTGGGGCTTTGTGGCCATGGTAATTTACTTTATCTTTGCCGCCGTGGTGCTGGCACGCATGTTTCCGGCCGACGTGGAGCGCATAGAGGGTGCCCATGAGTTCATAGAGGAGAAGGTGAAGGGCCTTGGCCGCTGGACCAGGGCACAGAAAAACACCATGATTGGCTTTGTCATCGCTGTGGTGTTATGGGTTACTCCGGGCGTGCTAAACATAATCCTGGGCAACGGACACGACGTGCTCAAAGCCTACAACCGCCTCTTTCCCGAGGCCATTGCGGCAATGCTGGGCGCGCTGGTACTGTTTTTCCTGCCTGGAAACAAGAGTTCTGACGGCGAGCGCACCACCGTCATCACGTGGAAGCAAGCCGTCGAGGGCGTGGAATGGGGCACGCTGCTGCTCTTTGGCGGCGGCCTGGCCATGGGAGGCATGATGTACAGCACCGGACTTTCGGCTTGGATAGGCGACCAAATCGTGGCCATGATGGGTGGCAACCCGTCAGAACTGATGCTCGTTGCGGTGTTCTGCGTGGTGTCGCTGTTCATGTCGGAGCTCACTTCCCATACTGCCGCCACCAACATGGTGGGACCTCTGGCCATCGGAGCGGCACTTGCAGCCGGCTTTAGCCCCATACCGGTGGCCGTGGGTGTGGCACTTTCGGCCTCGCTTGGGTTCATGCTGCCTGTTTCTACACCACCTAACGCCATCGTCTATGCCAGCGGTTATGTGCCGATAACCAAGATGATAAAGAGCGGAATCATTATAGACATCATCGGCATTGCCGTGGTCACGGTGCCCATTGCCGTCTATCTGGTAAGGGCCGTAGTAGGAATATAGCCTCTTATCTTCCGCTTCTGCTCTCAGCCGCACCGCCATCTGTGTGGCTGAGGGCTTTATCCGTGCTTAAGAGTACATGTACCGACGGCCCAGCAAACCGGTTTTCCCGTTCAATTTAAAGGCTGTATTGAATATACATAAAATATTTCCGTTCCATATAACTGCTGTTATCAAACAAATATAACAAGCCCTGACTGTGATAACAAGCATTATCCGGCATGTATGAATCGGCCTTATAGCAGATTGCTGAGCTGTATAAGCTTATGCCGGCACAGCACCATTAAAGGGCGCAATTAGCGTGTTTGCGGGGTGCATACTTCAGTAAAAGGGCATATTCTGCCATGCGTCGTAATTTTTTTCAATTACGTTACGTCTTATTTCCAGCATCAGCAAACTATATTTTCCGTGATTTCGAGGGGGCAGACGGGCACATAACGCAATAGTCTGTCAATTGGTGCCCAAAGGCGCAACAGTTGATGCCCCTAAGCGCAACAATTGATGCCCGAAGGCGCAACAATTGATATACGCTTACGTTTTAGCTCTTTCGGCATGTAGGACGTAATGCTTGTTTTGAATGGCGGCAACAACTCTGCCGTATTCGCTGTCTGCAGTTGCAGGCAAGTAGGAGTGATGGCATTAAGTCATAATCCGGTAATAGACTGCAAAAAATAAAGCTGCCTGACTCTATTTGTGGGTCAGGCAGCTTTGTTTTCATTATATCAGCCCTTGCTTTCAGGCAAAAGCCAATCAGCTTGACTAATTGTTATTTAAGCAATTTTGCAGAGTGTGTGGTTCCGTCAGCATACTTGGTAACCACGATGTTCACGCCCTTGAAAGGCTCTTTGCCCTCAATGCCAAGCACGTTATAGTAAGAAACGCTCTTGATGGCCTTGCCGGTGCTAACTTCATCAATCTTATTGGTGCCGTCGGCAATGATGTTCTCAATTCTGAAGGCAGGAGCAATGGTCTGTATCTGATAGTTGCCTGCATTGTCAGTAATCTCTATCTTGAGGTCGTACCACTTATTCTCGCTTGCAACATCAACGTCAGCAAGGCTGCCTGTATAAGAGTATCCGTAAGTATCGTCAACGTCAGTGTCGTTAGTCTTGACGCTAAGATCCTTCCATGAGTCTTTTCCGTTAGGCGAGTAACTTACTTTCACATCCTTCAGATGGCCTGAAAGTGGAGCCGAGTTGGTGTCGTCATCATAAGTAAAGTCGCCGGCTGCAAAGCCGAACTTATCGTCGGCGCTGTTGGTATCGAACCGATCGGTCACGTCTCCATTAGGTTTGCTGAACTGTAGGTAAGTAATCGTAGGAGGAGTGTTGTCTTCTTTGGTGGCATCAAAGCCAATTTCGGTGGTGTTAAGGCCGGGAATGCTGTCTACTTTTACTATATTGTTATAGAAAACAACATTGACATTACCAGTCAGAGATGCAGTATTGGTGTTCAGATAACCTATAAGCGTACTTGAAAGGCCTGTTGACGGCTTGATGCCGTCACCCGAAACAGTTCCCATTTTTGTAATAAAGCCTGTTGACGACTCATTATACTCGCCGTAACGGCCATAGTATCTGGCCTGGTACACAGCATAAACTTTCTTATTTGTAGTAGGATTTACATAAAATTCCGGCTTGAACGATGCCACAGGCACATTGTTTCCAAGAACACCTTTCACATTATCGCCATAGAAACTGAGCAGAGGAGTTATCTGGTTATAGGCCTTTCCGTCTTTAACAGTCCATGTACCGCCTCTATGATAGAACTCTACGTTGTTTGGAACATGTGGATTCGGCTTGCCATAGAAGTCCAAGTCCATCGGAGAGAAGAAGAACTGCCATGCCGAACTTGACAGATTGTCTACATCTATGCCGACTTCATACTTACGTTCCGGGCTTACTCCATTCTCGTCAAGGTCGTAATCTATTTGGCCTACATATTGTATGCCTTGACTTTTAAAGAAGCTGCCTATTCCGTCTCGTACCGATTTATATTCCAAACCTTTGGTTGAGCGTTTGAATTTCAATGCAAGCTCTGTGGTCTTCTGAGGATCGTTGGCCAGCGTATTGTCTTTGCTGAAGCCGCTTTGGGCCAAACCGATGGCTACAGGATGCACATCGTTTCCCTTTGGCATAAACACTCCGGAGAAATAGTAGGTAAACTTGTCGCTGCCATCAGATACAAGGATGCTTGGATCCCAATAAGCGGCCAGAGCACCTTGGGAATATCTCTTGAAGTCTATTGAGTTTGTAAGTATTACTACAGGTCCACTGTGGGCCGGAACATACTGAACCAGTTCAATGTAGTTGCTGTAAACGTAATTGGCAGAGTCTATATACTTGTTGTTGTCAATGTCATAGCTGCCGCTGGTTATGGCCTGGCCGTTCTTGTAGTATGGCTTTACGCCAATGCGGTTTTTAAGGTCGTAGGCACTCAAAATTATGGTTGTATCCTTTGTAATGTTTACGTCCTCCAAAATATCAAACGCAGTACCTGCCACCTTATACTTAACCTGCGCCGTCGTTGTAGTACTAAGTCCGGCAAGGATATCATAGGTTCCGGTGGGTATTTTGGCTGTATTCGTTGAAGTGTTTTCAACATACTTGCCATCCTTATAGAAGTTAGTTTGCACTATACCGTTTATTACTTGCGTGTTGTCTTGATCATAATCGTCGAGCTGGAAAGTAACAGTTACCGAGTCTTCTGCCTCAGCCTTCAACGTCTTAGGAGCCTTACTGAGCCAATATACTGTACCATCGGGCTGCACAACCTTATTGTAGTCGTCGATGTTAATATTAAGAGCAGCGAAACTTGCCTTATAGTCTGAGCCTGAAACAGGCAAGCTATTTTGGGCATTTGATGTAGCCATTATCCCCCAAAAAGCAACTGATAACGGCAGAATCTGAGTAACAATCTTTTTCATAAGCTGATTTTTTTATGTTAATATCGTAAACTCAAACGCCTTTTATACGCCATCGTGCGTAATTAAGGCAAATACTTATTTTCTTTATTTCTTCTATTATGTTATGAACTCATTGTGTTCGTTCATAAAATGCATATTCCTGAGACAAAACTTTTTTGGAGTTTCCCCCATACAAATTGCTTTTTCCATTGATTACAAGAGCAAAATTAGAAGTTTTCTACGACAATAATGAACCGGCAGAGCATATTTTACCAACTAAAAATGAATAATAACCAAAATGGTAAAAAAATTCCAATACAACAAGGTAAAAATAACAGAACAGAACAAATACACCCTGTTATTTTGTTGTTTGTTATTTTAGTGCAATTTTAAGATTAATATTTTAAACTCAGATTTGTTACTTTCAGCCGGTATTTGTATGTTTGTCATGTATATAAATTACAATATAATGCATAATGATAATAAAAGAAAATGCCCGACATCACGTCGGGCATTTCAATTGATTTAAATGTTTCAGCAGTTTGAGTTTATATGTATTTATGTTTTCTGAAAATCTTTTTGAGTAATGCAAAGATAGCCATTTAATTGATTTAAATCAAAGATGACTATGTAAAAAACGTCCTAAAAGTACGTAAACGTTTGCAGACTTTGCGCCTGTTTCAACCGTTTTCAGCCACATTTTTTCGCAAATATTCGCGCCATAAACAGCTCTGCCCATGGCCGATAGATTACTACCTGCCGCTTGTGGGCATGAGTCTGCAGTCCTATGAGCGTAAGAACAAGTGATGTTGCCGTTAGCTGGCCCGCAAATCATTGCTGATAATGCTTTCCGACCGGCCATTTTTCCGCCTGCCAAAGCTTAGGTGCGGCCGTGCGTTAGCGCTCCCTTCTTACCGCCACTACCGGCCCTTTTGGCCCGCAAAGCATTAAAAATCAATAATTCCTTTGCCATGCGGCGCATTTCCATTACCTTTGCATAAATAATGTTACATTAATTATTTTAAATGAGAGAATTCGTAATTTCTGAGGCCGAGACCGAAACAGCCGTGCTCGTTGGACTAATAACCCCCGAGCAGGACGAGGCCAAAACCAAGGAATATCTTGACGAACTCGAGTTCCTTGCCGATACTGCCGGGGCCAAGACCATGCGCCGATTCACGCAGAAAGTGGGCGGGCCAAACTCTACAACCTATGTGGGCAAGGGCAAACTTGAGGAGATAAGACAATACATTGAGGCACAAGACGACGCCGAAGAGCCCGTAGGAATGGTTATTTTCGACGATGAGCTGTCGGCAAAGCAACTGCGCAACATTGAGAAAGTGCTGCAAGTGAAGATTCTTGACCGCACAAGCCTGATACTGGACATATTCGCCATGCGCGCGAAAACGGCATCAGCAAAGACCCAAGTTGAGCTGGCGCAGTACCATTACATGCTTCCGAGGCTGCAAAGGCTGTGGACCCACCTCGAGCGACAGGGCGGAGGCTCAGGCTCTGGCGGCGGAAAAGGCTCGGTGGGACTGCGTGGTCCGGGCGAGACTCAGCTCGAAATGGACCGCCGTATCATACTTCAGCGCATGAGCTTGCTTAAGAACAGGCTCGCCGAAATAGAGAAGCAGAAAACCACACAGCGCAAAAACCGCGGCCGGCTCATACGTGTGGCCCTCGTGGGCTATACCAATGTGGGCAAGTCTACACTGATGAACCTGCTAGCCAAGAGCGATGTCTTTGCCGAGAACAAGCTCTTTGCCACCCTCGACACCACGGTTCGCAAGGTGGTTATCCGCAACCTGCCCTTCCTCTTGGCCGATACCGTGGGCTTCATACGCAAGCTTCCCACCGACTTGGTTGAGTCTTTCAAGAGCACTCTCGACGAGGTGCGCGAGGCCGACCTGCTACTTCACGTGGTGGATATTTCGCATCCCGACTTCGAAGAGCAGATACAGGTGGTGAGAGACACGCTTAACGAGCTAGGATGTCAGGACAAGCCGCAGATGATAGTG
>CAZUWO010000121.1:0-9371 GCA_964623995.1 uncultured Prevotella sp.
TGTATCAATGTGGTATAGGTTCTGCAGCATGCCGGAGTTGGTAGGCATGTTGGTAAAGAACACAAGTGGCAAGCGTCCGGCAAAGAGTCCCGTACCACCACGTACCTTAAGGCTCTTGTCACCAAATACATCCCAGGTGAATCCTACACGAGGCGAGATCTGCATGTTGTTCTTAGGCCATGCTCCTGTATCTATATGACGGCCTCCGAAGTCAAGATCGTAGATGGCATTGTTGCGCATCAGGTCGTTGTCATTGAAGATCAGGTCGTCGAAACGGATGCCTGCGGTCAGCTTGAAGTTGTCAATGATGTTCCATTCATCCTGCAAGTAGAAGCCGATCTGATTGAATTTAACTTCAGCATTAGGCTTTGTGTTGCCGTTGTAGCCGTAAGTGAGGCCTACGGTCTCAGGGGCAGCACCGGTAAGGAAGTCATCAAGTGAGCGGTAACGGTAATAACCTGTTGCGTTGCGCATGTAAGAGTTGTTGGCCATTTGATGCTCAAAGTTGATTCCTGCAGTAACCTTGTGGTCGCCGGCATACCATGTAAAGTTATCGGTAAGGGTGGTAATCTTGTTCTGCACGCGGTTATTGTAGCTGAAGAGCTCATAACCAAAAGCCATATAAGGCTCAAGGGTCTGATTGTAAGTGCCGTCGGTATTGGCTGTGTAACCATTCATAATGTCGACGAATGGGAACATAGCAGATGGAGTTCCGCGCATATCGTCGATGTAGGAGTATGTGAACAGGAGCTGATTGGCAAACTTTTCGCCGAAGCGGCTATTTAGGTCGGCCGATACAGTGCTAACCTTATTGGTCATGGAATAGTTAGAATTGTTGAACGCCATACTCATAGCGGAGAGTCGATTGGCCACACGGAGGCGGTAACCTGTATCAGAAGAGTTGCCATTAACAGGGTTCCAGCCTACGTGTTCTGTGAAATTATAACGTACTGCCAAATGATGGTTGGTGTTGATGTTCCAATCCACGCGGCCAAGGAACTTCTTTGTGCTCTCTGTTTCCGACCAACTGTCGTATGAACCTGGGTCATAGCCATAGTGGTTGATGAGGTAATTGCGGGCACGATCAAGGTCAGCCTTCGATGTACGGGATATGTAATCGCTTGCTTTGCCTACGCCATCGTCGCTGGCTTGCCAACGGTTGATAACCTGAGGCGATGTCTGGTACTCATAATTGGCGAAGAAGAACAGCTTATCCTTAAGTATAGGGCCACCCAAAGTGAATCCGTATGTGGTGTTGCGCACGCGACCCGGGTCGGTGAGTTGAGTGCCATCAATACGGTTGCCGTGCATGTTCTCGTTGCGATAGTAGGTGTAGGCAGTGCCACGGAAGGTGTTAGTACCACTCTTGGTTATGGCATTGATGCCGCCACCGATGAAGTTGCTCTGCTTAACATCAAACGGACTGACCACTACTTGCACCTCATCGAGGGCATCCATGGATATAGGACTGCCACCGCCGGGTAGTCCATCGTTCAGTCCAAAGTTGTTATTGAGGTTCGCACCATCAAGGGTGAAGTTGGTAGAACGGCCATCTCCGCCGGCGAAACTCATGCCATTAGCATACGGAGAGAGCTTTGCGATGTCTTCAATGCTGCGGCTCACGCTTGGCAGACGGTTGATCATGGCATTCGAAATGTTGGTAGTGGCGCCTGTTTTCTCAGCAGCGAACTTGCTTGCCTTACCAAGAACGACCACTTCTCCAAGTTCATTTGCATCCTCAGAGAGCCAAACCGCGAGGTTGTAGGTCTCACCCAGCTGCAGCTGGATGTCCTTGAACTGCTTGGTTTGGTAGCCGATGTAGCTTACTGTTACCGTGTACGGGCCGCCGGTACGCATACCCTGAATGTTGAAACGACCGTCAATGTTGGTAACTGTGGCATACTTCGTGCCCGAAGGCTCGTGAACTGCCTGCACGGTAGCACCGATAATGGCTTCGCTAGAGCCTTGTACGGTTACCTTACCACTCATTGCGGATGTTGTTACCTGGGCCATAACGGCAACGATTCCCGCTACCATCATAACCAAAAGAGAACTTAACCTTTTAAACATAGATAATTTAGAATGAATGATTGTGTATGTTTTTAAAAACTGGTGCAAATGTATTAAAAAAAATTAAGACCGCTATTACATCTTGATTAAAATTTTAATTAAAATTGATTTTTCTTCTTTTACTTATAATAATAAGTGCTGTAAATATGCAAATTATTATCAAGTAAACCATTAAAACTTGCAATTTAGTCGGATTTAGTCCAAATATTGTTGCGCCCGGAAGGTTGCCAATGAAACTTAGAACATCGTTTTCGAGGGTTATGAACTTACCCAAGACTGAGGCAATGAAACTGGAAATGGCATGTGAAAACGACATGACGAGAACAGCCAACACGCCATAGAGTATCACGATGGCTGAAGGAATGGCCACGAGAGAGGTGAGAATGAAGCATGAAGAAAATGTGCCGAAGTAGTAAGCCACGAGTGGAGCGGTGGCCGTTTGGGCTATAACGGTTACCGCCAGCGTGCCTATGATGGTGTCGATAAAGTGCCATCGTGGTCTGATGTTTTCGTGAATGAGCTTCATTAGCGGCTTATACATTATTATAAGAGCAACCACGGCAAGGTAGGAGAGTTGGAAGCCGATGTCGAAAAGTGCCGAAGGATTGGCGCAAAGCATTATTATGGCGGCCACGGCCACTATGTTCAGACTGGCGCCGGGGCGGTTTGTTATGATGGCCATTTGGCAAAGGGTGAGCATTACGGCTGCTCTGACCACCGAATCGCTCATGCCCACAAGTACCACAAAGGCCCAAACAGTGAGCAAAAGCAGAGCTTGGGCGAGCCAACGTGGGCGAATGAGCCGCACGAAAAGCATAAGAACGAAGTAGATTATGCCCAAGTGGAGTCCCGAAAGTGCCAGCACATGCGATGCCCCTACGTGGGAATAGGTGGCCCGAAGCTCATGGTTGAGGCTGCTCTTATCGCCTAACGCCATGGCAGCGGCTATGGCATAGCTGTCGCCTTGCAGTCCTGCGGCCGTCAAGAGGTGCAGTAATCTACTGCGCAGTTTTAGGGCTTCAACCCGCGTTCGCTCCCATGTGCTAAGACGAGAGAGGCAATTCTGATTGCCAATCCAGTTGCTATAATAGACGAAAGTGCGGTATCCCCGACCGTAATATCCGGGTTCTATGACGGAGTAGGCGCGTATACCGCAGCCCAATCGGAGTGATTTCCAGCGGTTTTCCACTGTGTCTCGGAGTATGGAAGTGCGCACTGTGAGCCGTGGTTTTGACGGTATGAGCATGTCGAACATTACCACCCGCCCGTGAACTGAGGGCTCGCTTACCACCACACCGTCGTATTCCACCTCTGTTGGCGACAGTTCCACGTGGTTGTTGGCCTCTTGCCGCAACGTGATCCAACAGCCAAGGCAGAACACTGCCCCCAGAATGGCCGCAGAACAGGGCCGTGGCCGGTTGAAAAAAGCCACAGCCACGACTGCAAAAAGAATCGTGGCTGTGGCTGCTATTGGTTCATCCATTATCCCGAACGTGGCATCACCTGTCACTATTCCTGCCATGAGGGCCAGGGCTGCGGGCAGTGCCGGTGCGTGATGGATGGTCATTCTCGGGTTATTTCACTTGTGAAGAGACGGGGTTTCGGAGCCCTTTCATTGACACTAGGAAGGCCTTGGCCGAGCCGAAACGCAAGAACATGTCGAGCCGGATGGGCACATGGTTGGTGTCGTCGGTAACGTAGAAGCGTACAATCTCCTTGTATTTGCCGTCGTCAAGTTCCATATACGAGAGCTCAAGGCAGCGGTACTTGCGCCCGTTATCGGCCTTTACGTTTGTCTTACCACGGTAACGGAGCTGCGCATTGTCGACATTGCTGCCGCTGACGATAGGAAACTTAACCACATAGCCTTTCTTCCATCCTGACGGATTGAACGAACGGGCCCGCAGAAAAATGTTAAGCATGTCGAAAACGCACTGCTGGTGCGAGGTGTTCTTCCAGTGTGGCACTCCGTCATTGCCCATACGGTATTGCCGAGTGTGGCATTGGCCGTTGGGATAGGAATAGAACACCTGGTCAACGGTGTAGCGTTTGCCTTCGCGTGCGCCCTTACGGTAGTAGAGTGGGGCCATGTCGCGGCTGCAATAGGCCAGCAAAGTGTCGCGCATAACCCAGAACCGGTCGGCCTTACTTGAGCCTCGGGTGGTAAGACTTGCCCTATATGAGGGTGTGCCATGGTAGGTACTCGACACGGTGTACATTGAAGCTGTGCCTGCCTTTACCCATACAAATTGCCAATTATAGTATAAGTTGTAGGTGAGAAACTCGCCTCCGTTGAACGCTGTATTATGAAATGTGCACTGGGATTTTGCTTCCAGGGCCAGTATGGCAACAATTATGGTCAGCAAATATCTTGTTGTCTTCATTCTTTTTACTTTTTTAGTCGGTTCCGTTTGGTTGAGAATGTTCTTTAAGTACTCTCATATTGCAAAATTACGCCTTATTATTCAAACGGCCAAAATTATTTGATGAGAGTTCAGTGAATTTTGTTTTGGCATTGCTTTCTGCCCGATGCGGCATTTGATGCAAAACAGTTGGCATTAGCATAAGTTTGAGAGTTTTGTGGGGGGCAAGTTCCGTAATCTGATTACAGAAGTTCTGTAACGTCGTTACGGAAGTCTCGTAACGCGATTACGAAAGTTTCGTAACCTCATTACGGGGCTGTCGTAATAAGATTACGGCAATGATATAACATGTTTACGGGAGAAATAAGCTGGAATAACAGGACTATTCAATGGCAAATTTACACATTTTCCACGTTGAAATCAAGCTTTATGGGCTATTTCTTGCAGTGTAAGTTCCATGCTGTAGCACAGGCTTAGCCAAGCAACATTTATGTCTTGACTAAGCCGTACATGCTGATTTTGTGGGAGATGCAAATAAACGTAAAGGCACTAACGGGCTAATTGGCAATGTACTCTTTGCCCAGTCTTCTTGCCCTTTCGGCGTTGCGGTTCTTTACTTGCTTGGTGGCTTCGGCCTTTTGCTTTGTTATGGCCGACGGTTTTTGCCGGTACAGGGGCACCAAGGTTGGGTCCCAAGTCTTGTTTACGTCCCATTTGGCCCGGCATTCTATTTTTTCCGGATAGTAGTAGAGAGGCTCCGGCTCCTCGCCACGGCTGTAATCGCCCGTGTCCCACTTGCCGTTTCCGTTGCTGTCTACGTACATTCTTAGGTAGTATGTATCGGGAGTGATGTAGTATATCTCCGCATTCCCGTCGGTGGCAGTGGTCTCTTTCATCACACTTCCGCTCTTATTGAGCAGCTGAAGCACACAACTGTCCTTCTCCATTCCCGTTAACGTGATGAAGAGTGAGCTGTATTCCTCGGTGTCTTTTACTCTGAAGCCTCGCTTTATGGGACTGTTCAGCTTGCCATAGATGTCGGAAAAGGCCGCACTGTCTATCTCAAGACTGTATTCAAGCCCCGGTCTCCAGTCGGAGATTAATGTGTAGTTGAGCATCTTGTCGGGCTTTTGGCCGAACAGAAACTTGGCTCTGTACCACAAAGAGTCCTGTTTGGCATAGAGATGTATGTGCGACGAGTCGACGTTGGCAATGGGCGACTTGAAGTTTATGGCAATATTCTGGTCCGGATCGAGTGTGTTGCCTATGCCGTAGCTTACTTCAAGTGGGTCGGGGGGCATGATACTGTCTACTGGCAGGTTGCGTTTGCGCCGGCGGTTTTGTGCTTTCTGCCAGTCCTCATGTTTCTTTTCCAGCAGTTTAAGCCTGCGTGCGTAAGGTATTTTGGGCAGCAAGCTGAGCGTGTCGGTTTGCAACTGCATTACGCCAGCAGTGTCGTTGGCCCAATAATCCATCGCTAATTTGAGCGTGTCTTGATTTACCAGAGCCGTGTCTCGTAACCAGTAATAGATGGTGTCTTGCATTTGGTTGGCCTCTACCACAAAGGCGTTGCGCCCGTCAAAGTTGAGTGGGTGTATAACGGGTAGGCTGTCGTGGCCGTAAGTGAAGCAAACGGTGATGCGTTCGGGCATGTCGCGCGTGGCCTTCACAAAGTAACGTAGGGTTTGAAGCGGTGTGAAAGCCCTGAGAGTTACGTCGTCTGGCAGGAAGTGGGTATAACCAGTGCGCACAATATCACGTATATGGAGCGAGTCGGTCCATAGGGTGTCCTGCCTGAAGTCGGGCATAAACGATGGTGTTACGGTTGTTTTCATGAACCCGATTTTCTCACTCGGCTGCGTGTAGCGGTAGTCTCCGTCAACATCTTGCAGCGCAAAGACGCGGTAATTGCCCGGAGCCACGCCCTTGACTACGAACCTTCCGCGGCTGTCGGTACGTGAAACTCGAAGCAGTGGCTTAGTGATGAAGGCGCTGTCGCTAAGGTCGGACTGCAAGCCTACGAGTATTCCCTTTATCGGTTCTAGGTCTTCAGCGTTGACAACATAACCTGCTACCTCGAGCGTATCGATGTGATCGCCGGTAGAAAAGCTATAAGTGTAGTTGCCAAGAGGGTTTCCTTCGTTGTTGTCGCTTATGGCATCGCTGAAGTCTATGGTGTAAGTGGTGTTCTGTTTCAGAGAGTCTTCCAACTTCACCACTATGCGTTTGCCCTCTCCTTTTATTTCGGGGGCTTCGAGTTGTGGGGGCGATACCACCACCTTCTCGCTGGGATTGTCTATCTTTATGTATTCGTTGAAGTTGATAATGACCTTTCGCGACTTCACGCCTACAGCCTGATCGGCAGGCGAAGAGCTGACAATGCGGGGCGGAGTTTCGTCGTACCAGCCTCCGTCTGGATTGCCCATGCGGGCACAGGAGACCGGAATCAGAGCCGCCAACATGATGTAGGCCAATATCGTCTTCCAACTTTTCATTCGGCGTTCAGTTCGAGCAGTTGGTCAATATTGTCACGACTGTTTGACAGTCTGGGCACTTTGTGCTGTCCGCCAAGCTTTCCTTTCGACTTCAACCAATCGGTAAAGAGGTTTTTTCGGGCCGGAATCACCTCGAGCATCTGCAAGGTTATGTCGTGGGAACGTTTGGCTTCGTAGTCGCTATTAAGTTCTTGTAGCCTTGTGTCTAGGCACTTAGCGAAGTGCTCAAGGCTGTCGGGCTGCCGCGAAAACTCTATGAGCCACTGGTGGCGGCAGCGTGCTTGGCTGTCCATATAAACAGGAGCTGCCGTATATTCGAGCACTTCGGCACCCGTTTGTTGGCATGCATAGTCGAGCCCCCTTTCGGCATTGTCCATTATAAGTTCCTCACCGAAAGCGTTGATGAAGTACTTTGTGCGGCCGGTTATTATGAATTTGTATGGCTTAAGCTGTGTGAACATGACGGTGTCGCCTATCTCGTAGCGCCACAATCCGCACGAATTGCTTATTACCATGGCATAGTTGCGCCCAAGTTCCACGCCCTCGAGCGGCACAGGTTTGGGGTTACTGCTTGGCGAATCGAGTGGTATGAACTCGTAGAACACGCCATAATCGAGCATGAGTAGCATGGAATGGTCGGCCGGATCGTTCTGAATACCGAAGAAACCTTCGCTTGCATTGTAGGTTTCCATATAGTGCATGCGGGCCGAAGGTATAAGTTGCTCGTACTGCTTGCGGTAGGGCGTAAAGGCGATGCCACCGTGAAAGAACACCTCAAGATTAGGCCACACCTCGCTCAAATTACTCTTTCCTGAGAGTTCGAGCACCCTTACGAGGACCGAAAGCATCCACGACGGCACTCCGCTTATGTTGGTAACGTTCTTGTGGAGCGTTTCTTTGGCTATGCGGTCACGCTTCACTTCGAAGTCGGAAAGTAATGCTGTTTGCTTATTCGGCACCCTGAATAGGTTGGCAAGTGGATTAATGTTTTCTATAAGAATGGCACTAAGGTCGCCCACAAGCGAGTTTGGCAAGTCATAGTTGGGCTGATGGCTGCCACCGAGAATGAGGCTCTTGCCGTCGAATATTCGTGAGTTTGGATTGTTCTGCAGGTAGAAAGCCACAGTGTCCTTTGGCCCCTGATAGTGTATTTGCTGCAGTCCGTCGGGCGTAACGGGTATGAATTTTGACTTGTCGTTGGTGGTTCCTGACGATTTTGCGTACCATTTGCATACGCCGGGCCACAGAATGTCTGGCTCACCATGGCGCATACGGTCTATTTCTCCCTTCAGTTCTTCGTAAGTATTGACGGGCACATTGCGTGCAAAGTCATCGTAACTTTTGAAAGTACTGAACATGTGCTTACGGCCATATTCCGTGTTTGCTGCCTTGGTAATAAGGCTTTTCAGTCCGTCGCTCTGTAGTTTCAGAGGGTCGCTGAAGTGTTTTTCCAATTCCCTCTGTCGCGATTTGAAGAAATGACTCGCTATTTTTGTTAAACTCATCAATTAGTCTGTTTCGGAGTTTGCAATGTTAACAAACTGCAAAGTTAATTCAAACTTTTGTAAACCTCTTTCTTTTTATCAATATTAACGATTGAAGTGGGGCTTAATTTTATTTCAAGCTGTAAGCCAAGGCGTAGGCTTTGATTTGTTTTACCATGGCTAACAGGCCGTTGGAGCGCGTTGGCGAGAGATGTTCATGCAGCCCTATGCGGTCGATGAAATAAAGATCGGCGTCGAGAATCTCTTTTGGCGTGTGCCCGCTGAGCGCCCTTATGAGCAAGGCTATTATGCCTTTGACAATGAGAGCGTCGCTATCGGCTGTGAAAATGAGCTTGCCGTCCTTCATGTCGCACTGCAACCAAACACGGCTTTGGCAGCCATTTATCAGGTTTTGTTCTGTTTTGTACTTTTCATCGAGTGCTTCGAGGTCGTTGCCAAGGTCTATTAGCAGCTGGTATTTATCCATCCAGTCAGTGAATTCATTGAACTCCTCGATAATCTCGTCCTGAGCTTCGTTTATTGTTTCCATTATTGCTTCGTTTTTATGGTTGTGCGTAACGGCGTTATGGTAGCTGTTACGCTTCGGTAGCTTCACTTTTGTCTATGCGGAACAGTTTGTCGCCGGGGCGAACCTTGCCGCTTACGGGTATGCTTACGTGAGTTCCTTGTTTGGCTTGCTCAACTGGGCGCAGTTCGTAGCGTATTTCTTTGGCGTTTAGGTACATGACTCCAGTTGTAGGTCCCGTTATGAGCAACTTGTCTCCGAGCTTGAACGTGTTGGCCTCTACGGCGACTTCAGCCACGCTTATGCGTGAGAAGAACTTCACAACCTTGCCTACTAGCACCTTACGTTCGGTGGCAACAGAGCCGTAATGCTTGTTCCATTCGCCTAGAGTCTGCCCTTGGTAGTAGCCGTCCCAGAACCCTCGGTTGAAGAC
>CAZUWO010000122.1:0-9145 GCA_964623995.1 uncultured Prevotella sp.
TCAAGACTTTGAAAGTAATAAGTGGATGGACGAATTGCTAAAATATGCCAAGATAGCCAAGCCGGAAATAGACTTCATAAACAGCGTAGTTGATGATTACGAATAAGGCTTGAAGCTCAAAAAATATCAAGAAAAGAACTTCTACTAAAGCTCTTATGGATTTTCAATCATTGCCCCCAACCTAAATATAAGGCTGGGGGCAATAACTTTTAAAAGCTCTTTAGATACATTAAGTTGTATGGTTAAAAGTTACAAGTTGTTGATTTTCAGCACTGAAAGTCAAGGCATGTTAACACGGATTTGGCAAATCCGATATTTTTTCGTACCTTTGCAGTCGTTAATATGAAGCTATAGCTGGACGGTAACTTGTTCTCATAGTCCGCAGCTGCCGAATGCTTCTTGCGTTCAAAGGCTTCGCAAAGGCAGTATTTATGAAGAGAATAGCAAAGGTAGAAAAGATTGTTTTATTATTATTTTTGATGACATTTATGCCCAGTATTGCACTAGCAGATAATGAGGGCAATGAAAGTTCAACTTATGATTGGAGTGATGTGGCAGAGGCCATAATAAAAGTTGAGAGCAATGGCAACGCAAAAGCCGTGAACGGCTCGTGTGTTGGAGCAATGCAAATTAGTCCGGCACTTGTTCAAGAGTGCAACAGAATACTCCGAAAGCGCAAGAGTAAAAAGAGATTCAAACTCTCAGACAGGCTGAACTTGGCAAAATCAAAAGAAATGTTTGCCATATTCCAATCCTATCATAACCCTCTCAACAGCATTGAGAAAGCTATAAGGTCATGGAATGGCGGCATAAACTTCAGTATCAAGGGCACGCAACGCTATTTAAATAAGGTGATGAAAGTGCTTGAAGGCTGATATATTAATAATCTATAAAGCTCCGCTCCGTATATAATAACGGAGCGGAGTCGACGTTTTAAACATAAAACCCAAATTAAAAACAATTATGACTGGATGGATTATTCTTATTATTGTAGTGCTGTTGGTTATATGGCTGATATCAATCTACAACAATTTGGTGAGATTAAGGAACAATCGCACTAATGCATTTGCCAACATCGACGTGCAGCTAAAGCAACGTTATGACCTCATACCCAACCTTGTGAACACGGTGAAGGGCTATGCCACACACGAAAAAGAGGTGCTAACCAAGGTTACAGAGGCACGCGCAGCCGCTATGAGTGCCGATACAATAGACGGAAAGATTAAGGCCGAGAATGCACTTACATCGGCTTTGTCCGGACTTAAGGTATCTCTTGAGGCATATCCCGACCTGAAAGCAAACCAGAACTTCCTGCAACTGCAGAACGAATTGGCCGATATTGAGAACAAACTTGCAGCTGTACGCCGCTTCTTCAATTCAGCCACAAGGGAATATAACAATGCCGTACAAACATTCCCAAGCAATATCATCGCCGGAATATTCGGATTCCACACCGAAACAATGTTTGAAATTCCGCAGGACCAGAGGGAAACTGTGGACAAAGCACCCGAAGTGAAATTCTAAAACAGAAAAACTTAAATTCGTAATAAATTCAGAACAATATCTGAAAATTTTGTTTATCACTAGGCAATTGCAATGAGATACGTTGGAATGCTCACTCAAATCAGGCGCAACAATATAAAAACTGTATTGTTGCTCCTGATGTTTCCTGTAATCATCTTCCTCACAGTGTGGGTCTTTCTTGCCCTTGTAAACTATCTTAATAATGGGTATTACGACCAGTTTGGCAACTACGTGCACCAACTTGACTTAGAAACTGTAAACTATTACTTCGTACAGTCAATTCCATGGGTATTTGGCGGAGTAGGCATTTGGTTTGTTCTGGCATATTTCAACAACACTTCCATGATTCGCAGGGCCGTCAACGCACGCCCATTGCAGCGTAGCGAGAATCCAAGAGTATATAATATAGTGGAAAATCTTTGCATGACATGCAATATGGACATGCCTAAGATAAACATCGTAGATGACCCACAGCTCAACGCTTTTGCAAGTGGAATAGACAAAAGCACTTATACCGTTACGCTGACAAGTGGAATCATCAATTATCTAAACGATGACGAGCTTGCCGGAGTAATAGGTCACGAACTCACTCACATACGAAATCACGACACACGACTGCTCATAACCAGCATCATCTTCGTGGGAATAATTTCCACTATTATGGGAATGATTGTGCGAACCCTCTACTATTCAGTGCTTTTTGGAGGCAATAGTCGGTCGTATGAAGATAGCTTACACTCGTCTGACAATGAAAGAAGAGACAGAAGCGGTGGCGGATGGATCTTGGTAATGGTAATAGGACTCGTTTGCGTAGCCATAGCCTACGTCTTTACCTTACTCACCCGTTTCGCCATATCACGCAAACGGGAGTACATGGCCGATGCTGGCGGTGCTGAGTTGTGTGGTAATCCACTGGCCTTGGCATCTGCATTACGTAAGATCTCAAACCATCCCGGCCTTGGAAACGTAAATAGAGACGACATAGCACAGTTATATATCATTCATCCACACGCTATACATAAAGGTATAATGTCGTTAATGGGCTCACTTTTCAGTACTCACCCAGACACAAAGAAACGTATTGAGATTCTGGAACAGTTCTAAAATCAAGCGTATATCAAGTCGCTCAATATAGAATCACTTATGAACAGGCCTGCGCGGGTTAAGTGAATACGCCCCTGTTCAAAGGTTAACTTGCCGTCCTTTATCCAAGGGGCGGCTTGCTTCATTATGTAATCAGCATATTTTCTTTCAAGCATGGTCACGTCTAGTCCCTCCCGTGTGCGCATAGTAGTTGTAATAAGGTCGTCATAATGGGTGTCAGCATCGATTGTTTCCTTATTCGCAGGAACCTCGCCACGCCTTATTGCGACTATATAAGCATTGATATCGCTCACGTTCCATTGACGACTCATACGGTTATAGCTATGCGCCGAGGCCCCGATACCCAAATACGGCACATCGGCCCAATAGCTGCTATTATGCCGAGAGCGGAATTTTGATTTTCCATTACGCTCATTATCAAAAGCAAAATTGCTTATTTCGTAATGCTCATAACCAGCATTTGCAAGCCGGTCAATAATATCATTATACATAGACAGGCTGTCTTCATCACTTATTTCATTAACCTTGCCTTTCTTTAGCATTGAGAATAGACGTGTACCCTCTTCATATTGAAGGCTGTAGGCAGACACATGCTCCGGACTAAGCTGGATAATCTGCTTCACGTCGGCTACACATTCAGCCACAGTTTCACTTGGAAAGCCAAACATAAGGTCAAGACTTATATTGCTGATTCCTGCCTTTCTCATGCGCTCATAGGCCAATATGGCCTGCCTACTGTCGTGGCGACGGTCCAAAAACTTTAGTCTCGCATCGTCAAATGTCTGTACCCCCATACTGATTCTGTTTACCGGCAGCGAGGAAACAAAGCCAGCAAACTCTTCTGTTACGTCTTCCGGATTGCATTCCAGCGTAAACTCATAGTCATTCTTATTGCTAACCTTCTCGAAAAGGGCATTACAGAGTCTCTCTAGAAGGTCCAATTTGAGCGTGCTTGGCGTTCCTCCACCTATGTATATTGTGTTTATGCCACTCTGTTCAAGGTAAGAAGCCCTCAAATTCAGTTCAGAAAGCAGTGCATCAACATAGCTTGCCTGCGACTCAAGAAGCGTTGTACTGTAGAAGCCACAATAGATACAACGACTTTCGCAAAAGGGAATATGAGCGTAAATTCCTGACATATCAGTGCAAAAGTACTAATAAGATTTAAAAAAATGCACATTTCCACATGCTAGTTTTGGATTTTTGCCACATTATTCTTAACTTCGAACTCTGAAAACAGAAAACTAACAACTTAAATCATTACAGATATGAGAGTTTATCAGACTAACGAGATCAAGAACATTGCCCTTGTTGGCAGTGCGGGAAGCGGCAAGACTACACTTGCCGAGAGTATGCTTTACGAAGCAGGCGTTATAAAACGCCGTGGAACTGTTGAAGCCCACAACACTGTAAGCGACTATTTCCCAGTGGAACAAGAGTACGGTTATTCCGTGTTCCCTACGGTTTTCCACGTCGAATACAACAATAAGAAACTCAATATTATTGATTGCCCGGGAAGTGACGACTTTATCGGAGGTGCGATCACGGCACTCAACGTTACCGATGAGGCTCTTGTACTCATCAACGGTCAGTATGGCCCTGAAGTTGGCACACAGAACATATTCCGTTATACTGAGAAACTCAAGAAACCTGTAATATTTCTTATCAACCAACTTGATTCCGAGAAGTGCGATTTTGACAACATCATTTCGAGCATGAAGGACATTTATGGCTCAAAATGTGTGCAAATACAATACCCTATTGCCACAGGTCCCGACTTCAACAGCCTTATCGACGTGCTGCTTATGAAGAAATATAGCTGGAAGCCCGAGGGTGGAAAGCCCATTATCGAGGATATTCCTGCCGAAGAGATGGAAAAAGCCATGGAGCTGCATAAGGCTTTGGTTGAGGCCGCTGCCGAAAACGACGAGGAACTGATGGAGAAATTCTTTGAGGAAGAGACCCTTACCGAGGACGAAATGCGTACCGGTATACGCAAAGGCCTAATCACCCGCAGCATATTCCATATTTTCTGTGTTTGCGCAGGTAAGGATATGGGTGTCAACAGGCTCATGGAATTCCTTGGCAACGTGGTGCCGTTTGTAAACGACATGCCAAAGATTCACAACACAAGGGGCGAGGAAGTGGCTCCCGACAGCAATGGACCAGAGAGCCTTTACTTCTTTAAAACCGGCATGGAGCCACACATCGGCGAGGTGAGCTACTTCAAAGTGATGAGTGGTTCGGTGAAACCTGGCGACGACCTCACCAACTCCGACCGCGGATCCAAGGAGCGCATAGGTCAGATATACGTAAGCGCAGGTGCCAACCGTATTGCCGTTGACCAGCTGAACGCAGGCGATCTGGGCTGCACTGTGAAGCTTAAGGATGTCAAGACAGGCAACACTCTCAACACCAAGGATCTTGATCAGCGCTTCGACTTTATCAAATATCCTAACAGTAAGTACTCTCGTGCCATCGTAGCCAAAAATTCTGCCGACACAGAGAAGCTCATGGCTGCACTGCTGAAGATGCGTCAGGAAGACCCGACATGGGTTGTTGAGCAGAGCAAAGAACTCCGCCAAACCATAGTTCACGGCCAAGGAGAATTCCATTTGCGCACCTTGAAGTGGCGTTTGGAGAATAACGAGAAGATACCTGTTGACTTCCTCGAGCCCAAGATACCTTATCGAGAGACCATTACCAAGATGGCCAAGGCCACATACCGCCACAAGAAGCAGAGCGGTGGTGCAGGTCAGTTCGGCGAAGTTAGTCTCATCATCGAACCGTATGCCGAGGGAATGCCCGACCCAGTAACCTATAAGATAGGCGGTCAGGAGTTTAAAATGAACATAAAGAGCAAAGAAGAGCGCGACCTTCCTTGGGGTGGAAAGCTCGTTTTCATCAACTCCGTGGTTGGTGGAGCCATCGATACAAGGTTCATGCCGGCAATTCTGAAGGGCGTTATGGACTGTATGGAGCACGGACCACTTACAGGTAGCTATGCCCGCGATGTGAGAGTTGTGGTCTATGACGGCAAGATGCACCCCGTAGACAGTAATGAACTCTCGTTCACACTTGCCGCACGACACGCTTTTTCCGATGCCTTCCGCGAGGCAGGTCCTAAGATTCTGGAGCCGATATACGACCTTGAGGTCTACGTTCCGGCCGATTACATGGGCGATGTCATGAGTGACTTGCAGGGTCGCCGTGCTCTCATCATGGGAATGGACTCTGAAGCCGGCTACCAGAAGCTGCAAGCCAAGATTCCTCTTAAGGAATTGTCTAACTATAGCATCTCTCTGAGCAGCCTTACCGGTGGCCGCGCTTCCTTCACCACTAAGTTCTCGAGCTACGAACTTGTTCCTACCGACATTCAGCAGAAACTAATCAAGGAGCACGAAGAGGAGCAAAAAGACGAATAACAGACTTTTTACGAATAATAGCAGAGCCACGCAGGGAGCCCGGTCCCCCATGCGTGGCTTTCTTTTTGTTTTGCGAAAACAATAGTGAAGACTTGCTTTCGGCTGAAAAATACAGTACCTTTGTGGCAGCAAAAATAAATTTCTCAATTTGCTTTTTTGCCATTTACTCTCCCTTAAAAATCTGTAAACATATTACGGAACTTGTGTAATTCAATTACGGAGCTCTCGTAATCACGTTACGAAACAGTCGTAACATGTTTACACAGAATCCGTATTCCTATTTACTAAGCACCCGTTTGTTTTAGCTTTCGGCAACAAAAAAGCGCAAAGGCTTTGGCAGTCTGCCGGCATTTCAGTATTTTTGCATTGAAAAAACAAAATCCATATCATAAAGATGCAAGCAATGATTTTTGCCGCAGGCATGGGAACAAGGCTCAAACCCATTACCGACACTATGACGAAGGCCCTTGTCAAAGTGGGCGGAGAACCTCTGCTGAAGATAATACTTTTTAAATTGCGCACAGCCGGAGCTTCAAGGATTGTTGTAAACGTGCATCATTTCTCCGACCAAATTGTGGCTTATCTTCGCGAAAACGGCAATTTCGGAATGGATATCCAAATAAGCGACGAAACGGACCAATTGCTCGACACGGGCGGAGGGCTCAGAAAGGCAGCCGGTTTGTTCCTTCCTGACGAGCCAATCCTTATTCACAACGTCGACATATTAAGCAATGTAGACCTGAAAGAGTTCTATTCAAGAGCCTGTAACAGCCAAAGCGATGCCACGCTTCTCGTAAGCCGGCGCAAGACCCAACGCTACCTTATATTCGACCAAGATTCCAGACTCGTGGGGTGGACCAACATTGCCACATCGGAGATAAAAAGTCCCTACCCCAACATAAAGCAAATGGCCCCCGAAAACATAGCTTCAGCCTATCAGCTCCTGGCCTTTTCGGGCATTCACGTGGTTAAGCCGTCGGTTCTAAGAGCCATGAAGCCGTGGCCGGAACGGTTCGGAATAACCGACTTCTACCTAAGTTCGTGCCGCGAGCTTACCATTACTGCATGCCAGACCGAAGGCCTCAGACTGCTCGACGTGGGCAAACTGAACAGTCTTCATGAGGCAGAGCAATTCATCAAAACACTGTAAAACCTTGCAAGCTACGGAATATTTAAGTAACTTTGCAGCCATAATATCTTAAATAACATATGCAACAGAAGATTATAATATTAGACTTCGGCTCGCAAACCACCCAATTGATAGGCCGAAGGGTGCGTGAGCTCGACACCTTCTGCGAAATTCTACCCTACAACAAATTCCCCAAGGACGATCCGTCTGTGATAGGTGTTATCCTCAGCGGGTCGCCTTATTCGGTCCATGACCCTGAAGCCTTCAAGGTGGATCTTAGCCAATTCGTGGGCAAAATGCCGGTTCTGGGCATCTGCTACGGTGCTCAGTTCATAGCATATACCGGTGGTGGAAGCGTGGAGCAAACGGGAACACGCGAGTATGGACGTGCTAATCTGAAATACGTTGACACTAATACTCCCCTATTCCATGGCTTCGACAACGGCTCTCAGGTGTGGATGAGCCATGGAGACACCATTACCGCCATACCGAAGGGCTTTCACGTAACCGCCTCTACGGCCGATGTAGAGTACGCAGCCTTTGCCAACGAGCAGGAACGGGTATGGTGCGTGCAGTTCCATCCTGAGGTTTACCACACTCTTCAGGGCAAGACCTTGCTCCGCAATTTCGTGGTCGACATATGTGGATCGCGTCAAGAATGGAGCCCTGCGTCGTTTGTGGAGAGCACTATAAGCGAGCTCAAGGAGCAGATAGGCTCCGACCGCGTAATTCTCGGACTTAGTGGAGGTGTAGATTCCAGCGTATGCGCCACCCTGCTCCACCGCGCCATTGGTAAGAACCTTACCTGTATCTTCGTTGATCACGGTCTGTTGCGCAAGAATGAGTTCCAGAAAGTAATGGCCGCATATAAGGGCCTTGGACTCAATGTTATAGGTGTGGATGCAAGCGAGAAGTTCTTCAAGGACCTCGAAGGGGTAACCGACCCAGAGAAGAAACGCAAAATCATAGGCCGTGACTTCGTTGAGGTGTTCAACTCTGAGGCAAAGAAGATTACCGATGCGCGCTGGTTGGCCCAAGGAACCATCTATCCTGACCGCATAGAGAGCCTCTCCATAACGGGAATGACCATAAAAAGCCACCACAATGTGGGCGGACTACCCAAAGAAATGCAACTAAAGCTCTGCGAGCCACTAAAATGGCTGTTCAAGGATGAGGTGCGTCGGGTTGGCCATCAGTTAGGTATGCCGGAGCGACTAATAAAGCGTCACCCCTTCCCAGGACCGGGATTGGCCGTCAGAATACTTGGCGACATCACTAGAGAGAAAGTAAGAATACTGCAAGATGCCGATGATATCTACATTGAAAAGATGCATGACTACAAGATGGAAGACGGTTCCGAGCTCTACGATCACATTTGGCAAGCCGGCACTGTATTGCTTTCCACTATCCGCTCGGTAGGAGTCATGGGCGATGAGCGTACTTACGAGCACCCTGTAGCACTGCGTGCCGTAACCTCAACCGATGCCATGACAGCCGATTGGGCCCGCCTGCCTTACGACTTCATGGCCGATGTGTCTAACGAGATAATACGCAAGGTAAAGGGAGTGAACCGCGTATGCTATGACATCTCGTCAAAACCGCCTTCAACTATTGAGTGGGAATAACTCTATTTTCCTTATATGCCAGCAACAGATGCCTCGGCATTCACAGCCAACTTAAGGCATATTAGTTGCGGCACAGAACCACATAGTTGCAAAGAACTGTAAACATATACTATATCCCTGAGATACTAAAAGCATCTCGGGGATATATTTTTTTATTTAGTTACTTACCGTTTTAACTCCAGTTTACAAGTAACCCCACAAGCCGGAAGCACTCTTAAATCATAGCGGACAGCAAAAAATCTAACTCTATTTTTCTTGAAAGCGAAAGATATTTTGCTAAGTAGTGTTTAATACTTTGCTAAGTAACAAAAGGTATTTTTCTATAAGATTACAACGTC
>CAZUWO010000123.1:0-9027 GCA_964623995.1 uncultured Prevotella sp.
GTACCAATATTATTGTGCGGTAGAAAACGAGTGTGACGGAATAATCACTATCAACACAAAAGATTTTACAGGAGAGCATGAAGTTGAAGTGTCCATATACTCTTTAAGCGATTTCGTGGAGCAATACATTAAGGAATAAATTTTAGTTCAGATATTTTATGGCATTGCCTATACACCGATATCAATCGGTTGATTTTTACAAATTCTGTGTTGAGTTTTCTTTCTATGCCTTAGTGATTGTAGATAACTTTGCAATCAGAAAATAAAAGGATTGTAAAGATGAATAACAACACTGATGAAGAAGGTCTCAAACTGAGAGGCCTATTGGGAATAATGCTTGCGAGCAGATTGACAATTATGGTTGGCAGGGCGGTGACGCCAGCGCTGCCCCAACTCTCGCAAGTCTATCACATTCCATTGAAACTGTCTAACCTGTTGGTTACAATGCCGGCACTCGGCGTATTTATTGCGGCATTCTTCGCCGGAAAGATTATCGACAAGAAAGGTCCGTATTTCGTTTGTAAGTGGGATTGTTGTTTTACGGCATCTTAGGTGTTGCCGGATTTCTTATGCCAAATGCGCCTCTGCTTCTTGCTGACCGTTTGATCATCACCGTAGTGAGGATTCGGAAACGCCAATACCTTTTTATCTAATCTCCAAACAGTCATCTAACTATGATTGCAAATTTACCAAGAAAATATCAAATAATAGCATTAATCAAATAAATCAATGTAGAAACTTCTTATAAGAGACGTGTTACTTTTAGTTGATTTTCCTTGCGACTCTGAAATTTTTGTTTTAATTTTGCGAATAAACTAAAGGGAAGCGATGAATACTGAGAAACAACAGCGTGAGGCGGCAATGGAGTTTGCAAAACGATGGGAAGGCCGTGGATATGAGAAGGGGGACAGTCAGGTGTTTTGGACTGAACTTCTCACCGAGGTCTTTGGCGTTAAGAATCCGTCGCGGTTTATCCTCTTCGAGCAGCACGCTCAACTCGGTCATGCTTCGTTTATTGACGCAATGATTCCCTCTACCGCTACAATGATTGAGCAGAAGAGCATTGGTAAAGACTTGCGTGAGCCGATAAAGCAGAGCGATGGCACGATGCTTACTCCCTTTGAACAGGCACGCCGTTATATCAGCGGACTGCCACGCCACCAGCATCCAAAATGGATTGTGACGTGCAACTTCGCAGAATTCGATGTCTACGATATGGACAAGCTCAACCCAGAGCCTCAGCGCATCTTACTAAAAAACCTTGGCAAGGAATACTATCGCTTGCAGTTTCTCGTAGACACTGGCAACGAACACTTGCAAAAGGAAATGGAAGTGTCAATGAAGGCAGGTGAACTTGTCGGACGAATCTATGATTCATTGGTAAAGCAGTATGACAAGAATGATCCTAAATCTCTTCGCTATCTCAATATTCTTTGTGTTCGTCTTGTATTTTGTCTTTATGCCGAGGATGCGGGAATATTCGGCAAGCACGATCAGTTTCACGACTATTTGGAACAGTTTCCTACTAAGGCAATGCGCTCTGCACTAATACGCTTGTTCAAGGAACTAAATACTCCTTACGATAAGCGTGATAAATACGATGATGCTGACCTTGCCGCCTTTCCATACACAAACGGCGGATTATTTGCGGAGGAAATAGAAATTCCACAGTTTACAGATGAGATTCGTGCGGTACTGCTTCTTCATGCTTCATTGGATTTCGATTGGTCAGAGATTTCTCCGACTATCTTCGGCGGCGTATTCGAGAGTACTCTCAACCCGGAAACTCGTCGTAAGGGCGGCATGCACTATACTTCGATTGAGAACATCCACAAAGTCATTGACCCGCTGTTCTTAAACGACCTCAAAAGTGAGTTTGAAGAGATAAAGGAAGAGACCAACACAAAGGTGCGCTTGAAGAATCTTTATGCGTTCCAAAACAAGATTGCATCTCTTACTTTCTTCGATCCAGCATGCGGTTCGGGCAATTTCCTCACGGAGACTTACCTTTCTTTGCGCCGCTTGGAGAATGATGTCATCAAGGAGATATACTGTCTTGAACCGTTGGATGCATTCACCAATCCTATTAAGGTGAGCATAGACCAGTTCTTTGGAATAGAGATAAACGACTTCGCTGTAACCGTAGCCACAACAGCTTTGTGGATTTCCGAAAGTCAGATGATGGCCGAGACAGAAAGAATTATCCATCACGACATCGACTTTCTGCCCTTGAAGAGCTATGCCAATATTAGGGAGGGCAATGCACTGAGGATGGATTGGAACAATATAGAGGTAGAAGAAAACATCCCCACTATCCATGCAAAGGACACATACGTACTTCCTGAAAACGAACCAGATGTAGCAAGTGAGCCTGCGGAATATGAGAAGCTCAACCTTGTTACTTCTAATCTGCATATTGGTCCGAAGCCGATAGAAGCTAAGCAGTTGAAGCCAGATTATATCATTGGCAATCCACCGTTTGTGGGGGCAAGATGGATGTCTAAGGCGCAAAAAAAGGACATTGCTTACGTGTTCGGCAAGGGATTTAAAGGTCTGGGCGATTTAGATTATGTATCTTGCTGGTTCAAAAAGGCTGCCGAGATAACAAAAGGTACATCTACAAGATGCGCCTTCGTTTCCACTAATTCTATTTGTCAAGGTGGCTCTGTTGCAAACCTTTGGAAGCCGCTTATGGATGAAGGTATTGCGATAAACTTTGCTTATAAGACCTTCAAGTGGGAAAGTGAAGCATCAGAAAAAGCCGCAGTGCATGTGGTTATCATTGGCTTTAGCTATGTTGACAATAAGAATAAATATTTATTCCTTAACGACAAAAACTATAAAGTGGTAAGCCACATCAATGGTTATCTCTGCGATGCTCCGGATGTCTTTATTAGCAAGCGACAAAAGCCAATATGTGACGTACCTGAGATTTCTCTTGGAGGTCAGCCGATAGATGATGGCAATCTTCTTTTAACAGAAGAAGAAAAAGATAAACTATTATTACAATATCCCGAAATGGCAAGCGTCATAAGACCGTTTATGATGGGTAAGGATTTCATTCAAAGAAAGCCAAGGTATTGTTTATGGCTAAAAGACGCTTCACCTGCTATGGTTCGAAAAACCCGATTCATACAGGAGAGAATAGAAAAGGTAAAGCAATTCCGCCTTTCCAGCAATAGAACGAGCACGTTAAGAGCAGCTCAGACTTCATATTTGTTTGGTGCACCATTCGAATGCGAGACAGACTATATAGCCATTCCTAAGGTATCGTCTGAAAACCGCAGATATATCCCTATGGATTTCCTTTCAAAGGAAATAATCCCTGGCGATAAACTGTTCTGCATGCAGAACGCTACTTTGTATCATTTTGGTATTCTCGAAAGCAATGTCCACATGGCATGGATGCGGATGGTTTGTGGTAGACTTAAAAGCGACTATAGTTACTCAAATACTATCGTCTATAACAACTTTCCATGGCCACATTGTGGCGACACCGTAACAATAGAGAAGACGGCACAAGCCATACTTGACGCGAGAAAGAAATATACTAATGATACTCTCGCTGATTTATACGACCCCAATTTTATGCCGGTTGATTTGCTCGACGCCCATCGCGCCAACGACCGTGCGGTTATGGCTGCTTATGGTTTCTCCACGAAGATGACAGAATCTGAATGTGTTGCACGACTGTTCGAGATGTATGCGGAAATGACGAAGGAAAAATAATGGCTGTTACTATCCAGAAAGCGCTACAGCCTGTCATTGGTTCCAAATCATGGTATAGAGCCTTCTACGCTTCCAAAGCGTGGTACTGTTGTTGGATTGCTACCGTTATTCCGGCGAGTATTGCCATTGCGATGACGATACAGAGCGGTATTCCCTTTTCTTTCAGTTCAAGAATATTGGTAAGGATAACAAGAGGCTGTGTCAAAAGGTAATGAGTCTTGGAAGCCTCATTACCCTTTGACACACCTTCATTTTCTTATTCCTCCATCCATTTGTACGCCTCGTCAAAGAGTGCCTTCACGCCTTCCGGACGGTCAGAGCCTACGAGGTCGGGAGAGATTGCTCCGCCTGCAAGCTGACGGGTGTAGGTGAGCCAGCGGTACGACTTGCGGAAGTCTTTCACGTCGTCGTGGTTGATTTTCAAGTCAACGCCTGGGATTGCGGGCTCAAGGGTGTCAAACTCGTTGATGCCGTACATATAAACAATCTTCCATTCGTCGCCACGCTTCTCAACACGATAGAGCAGGCGCATGTAAGAAGAAAGCACGGCTTCCTCGCCGTGAACACGGAGTTCACGGGTTGTGATTGTCGGGTATTCTACCACAGCACGAGTAACATTTTCCTTGCCGTTCTTCGGGAAGTGGATGAGCGGCGGATTGCAGCGGTTGACAAGCGGCAGCGACTCGGAGGTCTCTACTGATGTCTTGCCAACGAATGAGCTTCGTCCTCCACTTTGCCACGATGTGTGGATGTAGGCGTCCTCGGAATAGCAGTTTGCCAACTCTTCGTTGCGGTTGGTCGAACGGTATAATCTCTCGCTTACCACGAGGTTCTGTATAGCCTCAAAATCTGTCATTTTCATATTGCTTATTGTTTATTGTTTATTGTTTATTGTTTATGGGTTTTATAATATTCTATCATGTCTGGGCTTTCACGGCGCATCTGCTCAATGGTTGCCGACTCACGATGACCGGGATAAACCTCCATATCTTCAGGAACATCGAGTGTTGCGAAACGCTTCAAAGTATGCTCAAAGTCGACGGGGTTGCCTGTGGGGCGGTTCAGCGGAACCTTGGCGTAGTGCAGCAGCGCGTCGCCGACAAACATTGCGTTCTCGTCAGTGAAGATATAGCTCATGCCGCCTACTGTGTGTCCAGGTGTGTAGACAGTCCTTACATCGTAGCCTGCTATCTTGTAGTTGCCTTCGTCGAGAGAGACAACGTCATAATTGGCGATGAGGTCGGGAACTCCGAGACTAATGCCCAAGATGAAGTTCGGGTCCTTTAAATGTGCCGACTCCTTCTTGCTTGCGTAAATCTTCGCATCGGGGAAGTCTGCCTTGAGAGCATCAAGTCCACGGATGTGGTCGCAGTGTAAGTGGGTAAGCGGTATGGCATCCACATGTCCAAGGCTGCGCAGCCACTGCTTTAAGTCATCGCCGTAATAGCCGGGGTCTATGACCACAACTCCTTTCTCACCGCTGATGACATAGACGTTGCAAGAGAAGAACGTCTTATCGACAAATGTCTTGATTGTTGTATTTTCTTTATTCATATCTTTAATATTCCTAATTGCGGTCTGTTTCTGAACTACAGTGCAAAGGTACGGCGATTTTCTGAATAAGACGTTACCATTTAGCAGGCAGAAATATCCAAAACAAAAGAAAATTATCAAAATTAGCCGACAATATAACATTGTTTTTTACCGTTACAAAAGATGATGGCAAGATGGGGTTCTCTTAACACTTAATTACCAAAAAGCCTTGCGGAGGTAGCGGAAGCGCATAAACTTCCACTTGCCCTGCAAGGTCTTCAATAAGAGCAAGGACCAGCTTCGCCTGATTCTTGACAATACATTTCAATGCTTTACCATTTAACTGGCTCCTTGAACATATTGGCGTCCATGGCGTCCTCCTTGGTGAACGGAGTCTCACGGTATTGTACGCAGAGAACTACCATTGGCTCGGCGCCATTGTTGTGGATGGCGCGCTTGCCGTCAGGAGAAACACGTACCACAGTGCCTTGCTGCAATGGTATGTTCTGACCGTCTACCTGATACTCGCCCTTGCCACTGAGAACGAAGTAGAGCTCCTCGTGGGTTTTGTGGCTGTGGTAGAAACCACCCTCTTGACCTGGAGCGTAAATCTGGAATGAGAACTGTGAGCCCTTGGTGCCAAGAGCTTGAGCGCCAAACACCTTGCCGGGGAGCTTGAAGTCGCCCATTGCAAGTACGTAATCACCTAATTCACTGAACTTACCGAAGTCTACTGCCTTGAAGTTCTTACCTTCTGCAATCTCTTTAATTTCTTTCATAATGTTATTGTATTTAATTATCGTTGTGGTTAAAAACCTGCTTCGAATATTCCTTTCTCATTGATTGTAAGCACCGGCTGATAAAGGCTCTTTGCCTCTGTCTTTGGAACCAGCGCCTCGATGTCGGCGAGGTCTTGCTGCGTGAGCTTTATGTCAGCGGCTGCAGCGCTGCTCTCAGCCTGACTTGGGCGGTGAGAGCCAACTATTGCAGTGATGTCGTTGCCTTGAGCCAATACCCATGCCATGGCGAGCTGCGCGAGGGTAATGTTGTGTCTGTCAGCTATCACCTGTAGCTTATCCCTCATCTCAAGGTTGCGGTCGAAGTTGCTTGCCGTCTCGCCCGGATGAATTTTCTTCAGGAAGTTGGCCGTCTGCTGTCCGTGGCTTCCGCCGATGACACCTGCAAGGAGCACGCCGAATGCCGCGATTGGAATGTTGAGCTTGCGAGCCTCTGCCATTGTCGTGTCCTCATAGTGGCGGTCCATAATATTGTAGTTGAGCTCAACGAGATCAACGCCAACGGCCTCATTGCCACGGCGTAGGGTCTCTGCGTCAACTTCTGTCATGCCGATGTGGCGCGCATAGCCTTTCTCCTTCAACCGTGCTATTGCGCCGAGGGTGTCCTCAACTGGAATGTGCGGATTGATTCTGCCCGGCTCGTAAAGGTCGACGTAGTCTACGCCAAGGCGGTTGAGGGTGTAAGCGAGGTAGTTCTCAACGTGCTCAGGAGCGACATCGATGCCCGACATTCCACCGCCAAGTTTCATCAGGCCGCCGAACTTCACGGAGATGAACAAATCCTCGCGCTTGCGGCTCTTTAAAGCCTCACGGACTGCGAGTTCGCCAAGCCCGTTGTTGTAGAAGTCGCCGCAGTTGATAAAGTTTACTCCACTGTCAACAGCCTTAAGTATTGTGTCAACACTTTCTTTATCGTCATGAAGGCGCATTGTGCCAAGACCTATGCGTGAGAGTTTCTCACCGTCTTTCAGTTGTATGTATTCCATATATCTTTTATTTTTTACAGGTGCAAAGTTACGGCAGTTTGAAGAATTATATTTTATCATTTTATAGATAGAAATATTCAAAACGAAAGAAATCTTTTAAAATCAGCTAAAATTAGCAGATTGTTTATTATCTTTGCGAAAGATTATGGCAAAGAAAGAACAACTACCTCGCGTTACAAGCGAACTCATGCAGGAATTGTATGAGAACCAGCAAGACCGCATCTGGGCCGACGACCAAATGGTGATGATACGGCGGAATGGTGAAGAGTCGGAACGGGTGTTCAGCAGCGGACAGCCTTATCAGATTACAAGCACCCAAATCGGCATTGTCATGGACGGAGAAGCCGACATCATCGTCAACCTCCGCACCTTTCACCTGAAGAAAGGAGCGCTGCTTGTGCGCACGCCGGAGAGCGTGATGCAAATGAAGAAGAAAGTTGGTCATCTTGACATAAAGGCGATACACGTCAGTGATGAGATGGTCGCGGCGGCTTTGGGCAATGACAAGATTCAGTTCTTCCGCCAGCGTATGAACTGTTTCTCCTCTATGTTGTCGGATGAGCACAGGACGCTCCTTCTGTCTTTCTTCGATTCGCTTTGGCTGTCGCTTCATTCTGACGCTGTCCGTTGCCGTGATGGGCTGATAGCCTCGATTATCCAACTCGTCATTCACCTTTATACAGTGGCAAGGGAAGAGACTGAGAAAGGCGGGGCAAATGACAACCACAACATATATGTGCTCAACCGCTTCCTCGACCTTGTAAACAAGAATTGCCATGAGCACCGCGACCTCGATTTCTATGCAGAGAAGATTTGCCTGTCAAAACAGTATCTCAGCAGCATTATCAGTGAGGTCAGCCGTCAGACGGCAAAGGAATGGATAGAAGAGGCTACCATAACGCGCATAAAAGTACTGCTAAGGCATAGCGACCTGACGCTCAATGAGATTTCGGCCAAGATGTCTTTCCCTGAGCCCAGCCACTTCTCCCGATATTTCAAGCGACTGACGGGTATGACTCCGGCGGAATACAGGAAGGGGAAATGGCATAACACCTAAAAAACATAATGCTCTGATGTTCATCCTATTAACTGGACAGGTATAACACAGGTATAACACAGGTATAACACCTGCGAATGTGTAACATCTTGACACACAGCATGTTAGGAGTATAGGTATAACACGGGTATAACACCCTAAATCTTTATAACTTACTAAATATCAAGCTGTTACCCCTCCAGGTATAACACTGGCATATAACACCTATATGTTATATATATATATGTAGGTGAATGGGGCGGCGTGGAGCGAGACATTATATATATTAATATTTATATATTATATATATACCCTGTTATATCTCAGTGTTATACCTAGACGCTTAACTTACTGAGCATCAGAGCGTTACGCAGTTTATAGGTGTTATACCCGTGTTATACCTAGCCGCTTAACATGCTGTGCGTCAGAGAGTTATACTTTTCATGGTGTTATACCTGTGTTATACCTGTGTTATACCCGTTTGTCTTTTCCTGATTTAGGTAGACAGTATTTTACTTGTTGCCTGACTTTGTTGACATCAGGTTTCCTGACAAAGTAGACAGTTTCCTGATTTTGTAGACACTGTTCCTCAAATGGTAGACAACCGCTACTGGAAAAGTAGACATGGCAAGGTTACACATTTGTCGGGGGACGTGGTTGTTGCCTACCTTCAAAAAAATCGTGGAAGTAAAGGAGATGATAGACTATTGAGTTGCGCCAATAGGCATTTTATGCATGTTCCTATGAATTTGAATGTTTTAACTGAAAAATAGATTGAGATTAATGGTCCTCTTTTGAGTAACTTCGCAACCGAAAGAACGTCATCAAGGCATTCACTGACGAATACGACATTGTCGTGGTGATTCACTGTAAGAATGTCGAACTAAACGGAAGAAAGAATAAAGATGAAAAAATTATTTGCTATTACATTCGCCCTGTTAGCAGC
>CAZUWO010000124.1:0-3237 GCA_964623995.1 uncultured Prevotella sp.
AAAATCCCTTGGCCAGAAATGGCTGTACGGGTTCGAGTCCCGTTCGCGGCACTTTCTTTTTTTGTAGCTACAACCCATGAGTTTTAGATATTTTTCCTTCAGCTTTATTTTCCTTCTGATGTTGTTGTCGTGCGGTACCGGCGGTGATAGTTTTAGGCTCGAAGGGCGTTTTCGCAATCTTAACTCGGGTGAATTCTATATTTATAGTCCTGATGGTGGCTTGAATGGCATAGATACTGTGCATATTCAAGGTGGCCGTTTTGCCTATCAAATGACTTGTCAGCGGCCTTCCATTCTCGTAATGGTGTTCCCAAATTTCTCCGAACAGCCGGTTTTTGCTGAGCCAGGTGGTAGTGTGGAGATTAAGGCCGATGCCTCTCACATGAAGGAAATGGAGGTAAAGGGAACCGACGACAACAAACTGATGAATCAATTCCGCGAAAACACGGCCCACATGTCGCCTCCAGAGACAAAGAAATATGCCGAAACAATGATAGGAGACCACCCCGAATCGGCTGTTGCGGTATGGCTTGTGCGGAAGTATTTTATAAATGTGGCCAATCCTGACTACAAGAAGGCTCATAAGTTGCTTTCATTCATTGTGACAAAACAGCCTGACAACAACTTCGCAGTTATGCTTCGCCAACGCATGGGTGTTCTGGCCAAGACATCAAAGGGTTCCTCCCTGCCTTCATTCAAGGCTAAAACCATTGATGGCAAGGCCGTTTCTGCTGCTAATCTCAACGGTTCTGTCGGTGTTATCAGTGTACTTGCCTCATGGTATTATGACAGTGAGGACATACAGAGGCTTCTAAGGTCATACCAAAGAAAGAGCGGAGGTAAGCTGAAGTTGCTCACTCTCAGCGTGGATGCAACGCCAAAGACCCTGCAATCAGTGATACAACGTGACACTATTGACTGGCCTGTGGTCTGCGATGGCCGTATGTTTGATTCGCCGGTTATGCAAACGCTTGGCTTAACCGACCTTACTGACAACATACTCTTGGTGAATGGGCGTATAGAGGCACGCTCATTGACCCGTAATGAGATGGATGAGAGGCTGAGAAATATACTCATCAAATAAACTCTTAGTGGCAATGCTTGTAAAGACTTATAGCGCAGCAGTAAACGGACTCGACGTAACAACGGTTACGGTTGAGGTGAGTTTGAGGCGCGGTATGATGTATCATCTTACCGGTTTGGGCGATGCTGCAGTGCGAGAAGGGCAAGACCGCATAGCCGCTGCAATGCTTAACAATGGCTTTAAGTTTCCTACGGCCGACATAACAGTTAACCTTGCGCCTGCTGACTTGCGTAAGGAAGGCTCCGGTTTTGACCTTCCTTTGGCCATAGCTATAATGGCTGCAAGCAAGAATGTGGCAACCGACCGACTCAAAGACTATATGATGGTGGGCGAATTAGGACTCGATGGCAGGTTGCAACCTGTGCGTGGAGCACTTCCTATAGCCATAAAAGCGAGGGCTGAGCATTTTAAGGGACTAATAGTTCCACGGCAAAACGTGCGCGAAGCTGCTGTGGTGAACAATCTGGATGTATATGGTGTGGACTCATTGTTGCAAGTGGTAGGATTCCTAAACGGTACGGAGCAATTGCAACCAACGTTGGTCGACACCCGCAGAGAGTTCTATGAGCAACAGTATAAGTTTGATCTTGACTTCAGTGATGTGCGAGGTCAGGAGAGCGTTAAGCGAGCAATGGAGGTTGCTGCCGCTGGTGGCCATAACTTAATTATGATAGGTCCGCCCGGCTCTGGTAAAAGTATGATGGCCAAACGCTTGCCTTCCATACTGCCGCCGCTGTCGCTTTCGGAGAGCTTGGAGACGACTCAGATTCACTCTATTGCCGGTAAGTTGCGTCAAGATGTGTCGCTTATAAGTCAAAGACCATTCCGAGCACCTCACCATACCATATCTCAAGTGGCTTTGGTGGGCGGTGGAAGCAATCCGCAACCGGGGGAAATATCGCTTGCTCATAATGGAGTGCTTTTCTGTGATGAGCTTCCAGAGTTCAACAAGAGCACACTCGAGGTGCTCAGACAGCCTCTTGAGGACCGTCAAATCACAATTTCAAGGGCTAAATACACCATTACTTATCCATGCTCCTTCATGTTTGTGGCTTCGATGAACCCGTGTCCGTGTGGCTATTATGGTGATCCTACTCATCGCTGTGTATGTACTCCGGGACAGATACAGCGTTATATGAATAAGATAAGTGGTCCCTTGCTCGACAGGATCGATATTCAGTGTGAGATACAACCAGTACCTTTTAAGGAAATATCACAGGCAGCGCCTGGTGAACCTTCTGCCAAGATACGCGAAAGGGTTATTGCTGCGAGGGCGATACAAACCGAACGTTTTCGCGGAGTTAGTGGCATTCACTGCAATGCTCAGATGTCTGAACGCATGATACATCAGTATGCTGAACCCGATCAAGCTGGCATCGACATGCTGCGTATGGCGATGGAGAAGCTCAGCCTTAGTGCACGGGCCTACAATAGAATATTAAAGGTAGCTCGAACCATTGCCGATTTGGCCGGATGTGAAACAGTAAAGACCGAGCATCTTGCTGAGGCTATAGGCTACAGGCAACTTGACCGCGGTGACTGGGCCGAGCGAGGACAATAAAATACTGCCTAAAGGGTATTGCTATGGTATAAGAACAAAACAACCGACACGCATGGATAATGATTCCGATGTGTGTCGGTTGCTTTATAATATAATGTGTAGACCGTGAGCTTTTAGACTTGCTCACAAACAGAAACAAGCTTTCTTGTTAATGAGGTTCAAGTCGGTTAGAGCTTAAAAATTTATTTCTCGGAGAAAAGAACCTGTATCACAGTTTGTCCTACAGCCTTGAGAACGCTGCGGTCTATGTGCTCCATTGTGTCGTCGACTGTATGCCATGTTGGGCCGAAAGAACTTCTGTCGAAGTTCGGATAATATGGTATTATGTCAACTGTGGGTATGTGGGCGGTTTGATTCAGTGGGATATGGTCGTCTGTAACCATACCTCCGTCGTCGCGGGGGAATAGTCCGCTAAAGCCAGCAGCCTCTGCAGCAGACCACACTTTGTCTACTATTGCCGGCGCATATTGTTTGGACATGCCTTCCACATAGAATGTAGCGCCTTCACCACCCACCATATCGAGCAGTATTCCATAGCGGGCTTCGTAACCCTTAGGCATGTGAGAGGCAAAGTATTGTGCTCCAAGTGCCC
>CAZUWO010000124.1:3247-9020 GCA_964623995.1 uncultured Prevotella sp.
GGCGTCGCTCCAACTGGGAACGCCCCAGTCTTCGGCATCAAAGCAGATGAAATCTACCCCGAAATTGCTTGGTAACTGGTCTTTTTTACCTTTCAACAGATTAAGTTGACGGGCCAGTTCTATCATTACAGCCACACCGCTTGCCCCATCGTTGGCTGCCATTACAGGTTTATGCCAGTTAGAACTGTCAGGATCGGCATCGGCCCATGGTCTGCTGTCCCAGTGAGCACATATCAATATGCGAGTCTCAGCTTCAGGATTGTAGCTCGCTATTATGTTAGTGCAGTGCAGTATGGTGCCATCGTAGCCTTTTAGGTCGGCTTTCTGAGTGCTGACCTTGCATCCCAGCTCTTTAAACTTGGCCTGAATCCACTCTCCACATTTATCATGGGCTTCGCTGTTCATGGTGCGTGGTCCGAAGCTACATTGCTTTTCAGCATAAGCAAAGGCAGAATCAGCATTGAATTCAGGTCCTACTTTAGCTGTGACTTGTTGGTTACTGCTGTCTGAAGCATTTTTTTGTGTGTTCTTGCAAGCCACACAGTTGCATGCTATTGCCATTGCAATCAGGCAGCCTAATATAGTTCTTGTCATTGTTTATACATGTTTTTATTGGGCGTTTTGCTGTATTAGCTGCATTGTTCTGAGCCAGTTTCCACCCCAAATCTTGGCAATGTCGTCGGCAGAGAAACGTTTTCTGAGCAATTCTCGGGTAAAGTTTATGAGCTCGGAAGCATCAGCCAAGCCTCTGATTCCACCGTCTCCATCAAAATCAGTGCCTAGTCCTACGTGCTCTATGCCCATTATCTGAATGGCATGGTTGAGGTGGTGTAAGGCGTCAACAATGGAAGCTTCGCCCTCTTTGCGCAGAAAGCCGTGATAAAGTGTTATCTGGCATACACCGTTATGTTTTGCCAAAGCTCTCATTTGGTCATCAGTGAGGTTGCGGGGCACGTCGCAGAGCGCTTTACTATTACTGTGACTGCACACGATAGGGGTGGAACTGATGTCGAGGGCATCGTAGAATGAGGATTCAGCGGCATGACTTAGGTCCACCATAACACCTTGCCGGTTCATCTCCCTAATAATTTTTTCGCCAAGTTGGCTTACTCCTCCATGGGTGGAAGTGCCTCTTGCAGAGTCGCATATATCGTTGTCGCCGTTGTGGCAGAGCGTGATGTAGGTTACTCCACGCCTTTTAAAGTACTCCACATTGGCCGTATCGCCTTCGAGTGCAAGCCCGTTTTCTATGCCGAAGACAATACTCTTCAGTCCCCGTTGCTTATTTTCAGCAACCTCCTGTGGCGTGCGAGCTTGAGCGATATAGGCTTTATTGTCATGGATTATCTCTGTAAGCTTGTTGAAAATGCTATCTGCATACTGCTTCGGGCCCATGCCTTCGGGTATCTCTCCCGGCTTTGGGTGCTGCGGAAGGTAGGCCACCATTGTAACGGCATCAGTGCGTCCATCGGTCATTTTGTGCAGGTCGTAGAGTATTCTTGGATCCCTATGAGAAAAGTTAATGCCTTGGGGAAAGAACATTGGCGTATCGCAGTGGGAGTCGAAAGTGATGTTCTGTGCCTGAAAACGTTTGGCTTCGGCAAATAGAGATGCCTCTGCCGTGAGCCATTTAAATAGCTTCAATCCCTCGGTACCAAGCCATTCAGGATGCCATTGCACACCTATTATGGGCTTGTGTTCCGAACTTTCTACTGCTTCTATTACTCCATCAGGGCTTTGGGCCACTACTTTTAGTTTGTCGCCGGTACTTGCTAAGGCCTGATGATGGAAAGAATTAACATATAATTTATTCCCATATTCCTCTTTTGGGTAGATGGATCGCAGTATACTATCATCCATAATGCTCACGCTGTGGGTAGGTTCATATCGGTCTGCATCTTGTGAGTGCTTAACTCTATTGATGCACTTTGTCGTCTCTGTTGCGTCTATGTCCTGTCTGACATGCCCTCCGAGTGCCATGGCGAGAGTCTGAATACCTCGGCAAATGCCCAATATTGGCAGCTGACGGTTAAACGCCAGCCGCGTGGTAAGCAGCTCTGCGAGGTCGCGTTCTTGGTTAATGCTGTGCAGTTGCGGTATAGGCTCCTGTCCGTCCCATAGTGGATTGAAGTCGCCACCGCCTGTCAGCAATAGCGCATCAATACTATTGAGCGTGCTTATTATAACATTCTCGTCGCTGATGGGCGGAATCAGCACCGGAACGCCACCCGCTTTGACCACCTGTTTGTAGTATCGGTCGCATAGTGAGGCGTTACCATCGGCAAAATTAGCCGTGATTCCAATCACAGGGCGGCGTTCTGCCTCTGGAAATCTGTTGTAAATAGGTTCCAGATGGCTGTCCAGACTGAAGTTTTCCATTGTCTCTTAGTCTGCGGTTATAGGTATTTCTCGCTTTATGCTTTGCTCGAGTGAGATGAGAGTTTCAGTACTGACCACGCCTGGTATTTGCTGCAATTTTCCGTTGAGCAGTTGCATCAGCTGCTCGTTATCGCGGGCATAGAGCTTCAGCAGCATAGTGTATGGGCCGGTGGTGAAGTGGCATTCCACAATCTCGGGTATGTCAACTATTTGCTTTACCACCTCTTTATACATTGAGCCACGCTCCAAATTGAGTCCCACATAAGTGCAAGTTGAATAGCCTACACTCTTTGGGTTCACCTCAAATGAGCTTCCCAGAATCACTCCCTTTTCAATAAGGCGTTGCACTCGCTGATGAACGGCAGCTCTGGATACGCCACATTTGGCTGCAACATCCTTGAAGGGCATGCGTGCGTTGCCACTTAGTATGCTCAGAATCTTCCTGTCAAGATTGTCAATTTTGTCCATTTGTAGTTTTATTTACTATTTAGTTGTTTTGTCATTATGGCTTGTTAATTGGGCAAAAGTATACAAAATAGTCGGATTGAGCAACTAAAAGACAGAAAAAGTGCACCCGTTGGATGCACTTTGTCAGTTGTTAAGACTTACCAGTCTATTTGCGTTTGGCCTTTGGTTTTGCCTTACTTGCAGCTTTAGGAGCTGTCTTTGGGGCTGGCTTTGCTTCGGCTTTAGGCTCCTCGTGCTTTACTTTCACGAGCTCAACCTTGAAAATAAGGGTAGAGTAGGGCTTTATCTTGCCTGCCTGACGGTTGCCATAGGCCAGTTCTTGTGGTATGTAGATTTCCCAAACACTACCCTCCGGCATCATGGTAAGTGCCTCAGTCCAGCCTTTTATGACCTGAGAAGGACGGAATGTGTTGGTTTGCGGGTTGCGCTTATACGAACTGTCAAACACGGTACCGTCAATAAGCTTTCCTTCATACTTTACTTCCACTTCGTCGTCGCCTGTGGCGGTCTTGCCGTTGCCCTTGGTCAGCACCTTGTATTGCAGTCCACTTGGCAGCGTAACCACACCTTCATTAGTCTTGTTTTGCTCAAGCCACTTTACGTTTTCGTCTTTATAGGCTTGCTCTTTGCGGTTACTAACGGCAATGCGGGTATCGTTGAACAGCTTCTCTGCAGTGCTGTCGGCCATCAGTTTGTTGTTACCAACGAGCGCATCCTCAAATCCGGCGTAGAGAAGACTCTCATTTACGCTGTCGGGAGTGCCCTCAAAGATTTCCTTTACCTGCGGGAGCATGCGGTCTTGCACCATGCCTGCTATTTGTAAACCGGCATTGTAGGCCTTCTTTTTAGCATCAGTGCTGGCAGCAACTCCAGCCTTGAAGCCCTCGATGAAGTTAGAATCGTTGGCTTCAACTCCAAATTGCTGATGCAGGAACTGCTGCAATCCCATGGTAAATGCTTTGCCGGCAGCATAGCTTATAGTGTCTGACGGAGTCTTAAGGCTCACTTCCGGCTTTGCAACTTGTTCAGTTTCTGTTTTCTTTTTCTTCTTGTCTTTCTTCGAATTGGCAGCTTTTGCCACATTGAAAGAAGCACTCGCCATGATGACGAGTGCCATAAATAATATTTTTTTCATTGCAAATAAGTTTATTACTTACCTACAGAGATAAGTTCCACCTTGAATATCAGCGTAGAGAAAGGCTTGATCTGGCCCATGTCGCGCTCGCCATAAGCTGCCGAATCAGGTATGTAGATTTCCCAAGTAGAGCCTGCCGGCATGTGGGTCAAGGCCTCAGTGAAGCCCGGAATCACCTGATTCACCTTCATCTTTGCGGGCTCGTTGCGCTTGTAAGAGCTGTCAAACACTTTTCCATCTACAGTCTTGCCTTCGTATTGGAGCGTAACCGATGATGTGTCAGAAGGCACGGCGCCAGTTCCTTCCTTTATAACCTTATAGTAAACACCCTTGCCCAGAGCCTTAACACCAACTGTTTTGGCTGTCTTGGCCATAAAGTCCTGGTTCTGTTTCTTCCAAGCTCCGTATGTCTTCTCGGCAGCTTTCTTCTGTATTGCCATAGCTTTGGCTTGCTCTATCATCTGAGCCTGCTGCAAAGTGAACTTCTGGTTCTTTCCGGTAGCACCGGCAGCGAAGCCTGCTACGAAGTTATTCATCGATATACTCTCAGTAGAGTCGCTTCCGAAGAGCTGGCGGTTGATGCCTTTCTTCATCATAGCCATTTGCATACCTACTGCCACACCGGCGTTGTAGGCGTTCTTCTTCTTGTCGTCTCCGGCTTGAACACCGGCGTTGAGGCCCTTGATGAACTCGTCCATGTAGGTGGTATCGATGTCCATACGGGACAGATACTCTTTCACACCCTGCGACTGCTCCATGCCGATGGCATAGCTTAGTGAGTCAACATCGTTGTTAAGGTCGGCTTTTGGGGTCGACTTGCCACAGCCGATGAATGCTGTTGCGGCAATAGCCACTAAGGCTACGGTTGCTGTCTTTTTCATTTTCCTTATGTTATAATACTTCTATTAGTTCAACGTCGAATATAAGTGCTGCGTACGGAGGAATCATTCCGCCTGCTCCCTGCTCGCCATAGGCCAGCTTGTAGGGTATGAAGAAGCGATATTTTGAGCCTTCTGACATCAGCTGTACGCCCTCAGTCCATCCCGGAATCACTTGGTTGAGGCCGAAAGTGGCGGGCTGATTGCGGCGGTAAGAGCTGTCAAAGACGGTTCCATCAATAAGTGTGCCCTCGTAGTGGCAGCGCACTTGGTCGGTGGCTTTGGGCTTCTTGCCGTTGCCTTCGCGCAATACCTGATACTGGAGTCCGCTTGGCAACGTCACCACACCTTCCTTTTTGGCGTTCTCTGCCAGAAAGTCCTCGCCCTCTTTGCGGGCAGTCTTGCTCTTCTCTTCGTTCTTTTTGCGCAGATAATCCTGTATCAAGGCTTGGGCATCGGCTATCTCCATCTTGGGTTTAGCACCGCTGAAAACGTCTTTCATTGCTGCAATGAAGTCGTCGAGGTCAATGTCTGTGGCTCCAAGATCCTTAAAATTGAGGCCTATGTTCAGGCCTAAGGCATAACTTATGTTGTCCATTCTGTAGTTTAAAGTTTAATTAATGATGCTCTTTAAAAGTGCTGCAAAGTTAATGTTTTTCCTTGAGAGGCGTGCCACATTATATAAATAATGTTCAAAAATTAATGTTTTTGAGTTTTATTTTCTACTATTTTCAGTGTTATAATAATGCAATGGCAGACTGTATGTGTGGCTTTCCTCTCTTAAAAAAACAAAAATGCGGGCCAAATAGTTTGCCAATTCGGAGAAATAGACTAATTTTGCACTCGCTTTTTGAGCAGAAGGGCGTTTAGCTCAGTTGGTTTAGAGCATCTGCCTTACAAGCAGAGGGTCGGC
>CAZUWO010000125.1:0-8883 GCA_964623995.1 uncultured Prevotella sp.
ATGTTGCGGGGCCGTCTTCTGGGCGTGACTGGTATATGTTTCTATCGGCAGTGCGCAAGCCATCAGTGCGTGTAGACTCCTGTTGTGGCTGTTCAAACTGTGGCAGCTCTGTGAGCCGTTGCAGCATATCGGTCATATATGGGTAGGGGAATACGTCTTTCAATTGCAGCAATTCCCTGAGATTCTGGATAGCTGGCGGTATGGACTTGATGAAATGTGGTTTTCTTTCAAAATAGCCACGGAAACCATAAGCCCCTAATACTTGCAAGGTGCGGAAGAGTACAAACAGCGAAAGCCTGTGGGCAAAGTGCCTTACCGACGGTACTTCGGTAAAGTTCTTCAAGCTGTCGTAGTACTCATAGATTAGATCGCGGCGCAGTTTGTGCGAATATAGAGCTGAAGCCTGCCATAGGAACGAGGCCAAATCGTAATAGAAAGGTCCCTTGCGGCCGCCTTGAAAGTCGATAAAGTGCGGATTTCCATCGTTGTCGAGCATAATGTTGCGTGCCTGGAAGTCACGATACATGAACGATTCCATCTTCTCGCTTGTAAGATCCTTGGCAAATAGATGGAAGTTGGCCTCAAGCTTCAGCTCGTTGAAGTCGAGTCCGGTGGCCTTCAAAAAACAGTATTTGAAGTAGTTAAGGTCAAAGAGCACGCTTTCCTCGTTGAATTCGGGTTGCGGATAACAGTTTCCCCAGTCAAGTCCGCGCGCACCTCTTATCTGAATGTTGGGCAGTTGTCGTATGGTCTTTACTAGCAGTTGCTGCTCTTGCCTGTTGTATCGGCCTCCGGCATCGCGTCCTCCCTTGATGGCATCAAACAGAGATGTGTGTCCGAGGTCGGTTTGCAGGTAGCGCATTTCATCGTTACTTACAGCAATAATTTCCGGTACCGGCAGCTGGCGCGACCTGAAGTGGCGCGCAAGGTAGATAAAGGCGTGGTTTTCCTCACGGCTTGTGCCTATCACGCCTATCACGGATTGGCCCTGCGGCGAGCTTATGCGGTAGTAGGAGCGGTTGCTTCCCTGTCCGGGAAGTTTGGCTATGTCGGCCTTCCGCTGTCCACTCCATCGGGTGTATAGTTCGAGCAGTTGTTCCACTTTGCTTCAGTCTTTAGGGCCTTTATCGGCGTTTATGTCATGCATTATCTTGTCGTTGTTGGCCTTACGCTTGCGCTTGTCGTCAACATTCTTTAGCAGTCCGTCTACAACTATGAGCACAAGCAGTATGCCGAGGGTCATGACGAACGACTGCGTCAGGTAGAGAAGCCCGCCACAGACTATAAATAATACTATGAATACTTTCCAGTTGAGCTTGAATTTCATGATGCAAATTTAGCCAAAATCTTACAATATCAGTAATAATTAACGCACAAAAAAATCGGATGTCATCCCGACGCCCGATTTTCAAAAAACAAACTACTTAAAAACTAATCTACTAAAACAAATCAAAAAATATTCTTTCGTTGAGCGAATGTATATTCGCGTTATCTTCTTTCTTGTTGTTGCAAAGGTATTGTTTTCCAATTTTATATGCAACAAAAATCCCAAAATTTTCTATCAAAAAGACATTTTTTAATGGAAAAGAGGCGATTTTACTATCAAATCGCCTCTTTTCTGTTATGTCTATATTGTAATTCTTGATTACATCATGCCTGGCTGAGCGGCTGGCATGGCAGGCTTCTCTTCAGGCTTGTCAACCATAACACACTCAGTGGTGAGCATCATGCCGGCAATGCTTGCAGCATTCTCAAGAGCCACACGAGCCACCTTAGCTGGGTCGAAGATGCCGGCCTTGCGCAGATCCTCAAAGCTCTCGGTGCGGGCATTGTAGCCGAAGTCGCCCTTGCCCTCACGGACTTTGTTTACAATCACAGAGCCTTCGCCACCTGCATTGGCCACTATCTGGCGCAGAGGCTCCTCAATGGCGCGCTCCACAATGTTGATACCGGTTTGCTCGTCGGCATTGTCGCCCTTAAGCTCCTTCAGGTTAGCTTGAGCGCGGATGTAGGTTGTGCCACCGCCTACAACTGTACCTTCCTCAATGGCGGCATCGGTTGCGCGGAGTGCATCGTCAACACGGTCTTTCTTTTCCTTCATTTCAACCTCGCTGTTGGCGCCTACATAGAGAACTGCCACACCACCTGCCAGTTTGGCCAGACGCTCCTGCAGCTTCTCCTTGTCGTAAGAGCTTGTGGTGTTCTCAATCTCAGTCTTAATCTGAGCCACGCGAGCCTGAATGGCATCCTTAGAGCCATTGCCGTTAACTATGGTAGTGTTGTCCTTGGTTATGGTTACCTTCTCAGCAGAACCGAGCATTTCGAGAGTTGCCTGCTCAAGCTTCAAGCCCTTGTCCTCGCTGATTACTACACCACCTGTAAGAGTGGCAATATCCTCAAGCATAGCCTTGCGACGGTCGCCGAAGCCCGGAGCCTTGACGGCGCAAATCTTCAAGCCGCCACGCAGACGGTTAACCACAAGCGTGGTCAGAGCCTCTGAGTCTACATCCTCAGCAATTACCAACAGTGGGCGTCCACTCTCAGCAGCAGGCTGCAGGATGGGCAGGAAGTCCTTCAGGTTGCTTATCTTCTTGTCGTAGATGAGGATGTAAGGATTGTCCATTACGCACTCCATCTTGTCGGTGTCAGTAATGAAGTAGGCGCTCAGATAGCCACGGTCGAACTGCATACCCTCCACCACGTCGATGTGGGTGTCGCGGCTCTTGCTCTCCTCAATGGTGATAACGCCGTTGTTGCTCACCTTGCGCTTGGCGTCGGCAATGAGCTTTCCTATCTCCGGATCGTTGTTGGCGCTCACGGTAGCCACTTGCTCTATCTTGTCGTAGTCGTCGCCTACCTGCTCGGCATTGTCCTTAATGAACGATACTACTGAGCTAACAGCCTTGTCAATGCCACGCTTCAGGTCCATAGGATTGGCACCTGCGGTAACATTCTTCATGCCTTCGTTCACGATGGCCTGTGTAAGTATGGTGGCAGTAGTGGTGCCATCGCCGGCATCATCGCCGGTCTTGCTTGCCACACTCTTAACGAGCTGTGCACCGGTGTTCTCGAATTTGTCCTCGAGCTCTACCTCTTTAGCTACGGTTACACCGTCCTTGGTAATCTGAGGAGCACCAAATTTCTTCTCTATCACTACGTTGCGTCCCTTAGGACCAAGTGTTACCTTAACGGCATCGGCCAGTTTGTCCACACCCTTCTTGATGAGGTCGCGGGCATCTACGTCATATTTAATCTCTTTAGCCATGATTATTCTGTGTTTTTATTAGTTTTGAGTTATTGATGAAATTAACAGTATGAGAATCTTACTCCACCACAGCGAGCACGTCGCTTTGGCGCATCATGAGGTACTTTTCGCCCTCATTTTCAATCTCAGTGCCCGAATATTTGCCATAGAGCACTTCGTCGCCCTCTTTGAGGACCATCGGATCGTCCTTAGTGCCATTGCCTACGGCAACCACTTTGCCATGTTGTGGCTTCTCTTTGGCTGTGTCAGGAATGATGATTCCACCTACTTTTTCCTCAGCCGGTGCAGGAAGCACCAGCACTCTGTCTGCTAATGGTTTAATCTTCATAATCTATTTGTTTTTTTGTTCGATATTAATTTTCTGCCTTTAGCTATGCCAAAACCGTGCCAAAAAGCTAAGTGTGCCACTTATGACACGCATTTTTGTCAGTCCATGCCACTTTTGTCAGTTTGCCATAGTCTTGCTTTCTTCCCACATTATATATAATATATGTGTGTGCTGTATTTCTTATAATGTGAGACAAGAATTTATCCCTCTTTATATTGCTGACTTGCGGAAGTATTTTTTCTGCGTAGATAAAGGTATTTTTCTTCTTAGAAAAAGATCTTTTTCTATAGCATTACAACGTCGTTTGCAGTGGTTCCGCCCCATGAACTAACAGCATTTGCCTCGCGAGTTCACAATATTTACTTCATAAATAACACACATGCGTAACGGCATCTGTACTTGTGCTGATTGCCGTTACTTGCGAAATCTACTCTCAAATATCAAATAATCGGGCGTAATAATTCTGTATACAAGATAAAATAATTATATTTGCGCAGTGAAATGAAAACAATCTAAAAGTAATCATATACACCAAACGTATAAAGAGCTTTATGCTTATAATCAAGGCTCTTCTTTATTTAGAGGAATCTTTTTGGTGTTGCAGCAGGAATACAACGGTAACATGAGACTGGGAAAAGTAAGTAAATCAAATATTTGTATATGGCTGATTATAGTTTTATTAGCCATGTACATGTACCTGCGATTAAACTTTCTAATCACTTTTAGTGATTGGTGGATTGCGTTAAGCTATTGTGGCGCTTTTTTAATAGTTATGCTATTGATTTATTTTCATGAAAAGTGCATCAAATATCTTAAAGTAATAATAATCTCCACGATAGCATTTTTGAGCGTTTGGAATATAATATATCTGTATGGCTATTACAATATAGGTGCACATGAAGCCATTAAAGCTACGGTTCCTTTAAGCGGTTATTATACATGGCGCACTGATGGAGTACTATTTTCCTATAAAGGATATAAGTTTAATAGAACTCTAAACATTACGGATGTTATATCAAAATATGGTAAGGACTTAACGAAAAAATGTGAACTTGAATTGTCATTAACAGAAGTATTTCCTAACCTGTACTATATCAATTATATTGATGTTGTAGAAAAAGAAGGGCAATAAATTTGGTTTAATGGCCCTAAAAATAAAACAAAAAAAAGAAACATCCAAACTTTAGAATATTGTAAAATCTTCAGTAGAAGATTTAATTGAGAACGTTAGCTCTTAGGCAAAATGAGTATTGCTTTTTGCAATTAAGCTCGTGTGGTGTTGCCACATGGTAAATCAGCTTATTTGCAAAAAGCAATACACTTTTATAGCAATGGCAGTTCGGAACTGCTGACACTATTCGGCTTAGAAGCTCATCATGAAGTTGAATCTTATACCCCATTCGTCGGCATTGGGCAGATGCTTGTAGGTGATGCGGCGTACATAGTCAACTCCGAAGAACTTGAATATGTTGTGGATGCCCACTATTGCTTCCCAATACGGCTGGTTGGACATGATGTGTGTATCGTCGGGCAAATTAAACAGGGTGGGGTCGTCGGGGTGGAGCAATGGATTGTTCTTGCTGGTGAGGTGGCCCCACATGCCTTTCACTCCGATGAACTCACGCCACTTGAGCTTCTTGATGAGAGGAATGCGGTTGAAGAGCTTTCCGTTGAGATCCCACAGTACACTCCAGTAGACGTAGCGGTCGTTGAGAAACTCCATGTTGCGCATGAGGTTAAAAGTTTCATCGTTAACATCTGTGAGATAGCTGAGACTGACTGGGGGCATGCAGAGCAATGGGAATGGTACTTTGTTCCACTGGGCACGCCCTATAAGGTGCATGTTGACATAGCCCCAGCTGCCAAGCCACTGCCTCTTGTATAGCTTGAGTTCGGTCATGTTGGAGTTGTAGTCGCCTCCGAGGAAGCCTTTCACGCCTGTGGTATGAGTCAGCTCTATCTCCGGACTGTCCAGATTGACAGGGAAACGGCGCTGCTTGGTGTTGATGTATGTCTGATTGGGACAGAAACCAAGCGTTGCGCTGAACTCTGAAGTGTGTATCTTTGACAGTTCCACTCCGTCGAGTACACGTATGAAATGCAAGTCGCCTGCGGTCCGATCGTTTTCTATCTTTAATGACGAAAGGAAATTCAGTCCCCAGTCGGTTTCATACTTGAACTCAAGCTTGTGGCTACTGTAGTAATACATTTGCCTTACAGACTGTGTGCGGAATGATTCGAACACGTTGTCCTTGTTGTTGGTCAAGTATTTGTCGGCGGGCGACATGAGGTCGTAAGTATTATAGAGTGTGAGTGAGCGCTCAGGGAATTCGAATGGCGAGTTTTCCTTCTTGTTTAATGACCACGTTAGCTCGGAGCCGTAGTACCACTTGTGGCTTTTGGTGCCATAGGCGCCAAATCCTTTCCAGAAGAAATGTGGATTGAGTGCTGCCATGGTGCGTCCACTGAGGCGCAGGCGATAGTCGTCTACGAAGTTGTGGGAGATGATAGTATTGACGGGGCCTATATCGAACTTGCTTCTGTGGCCGGGCTTGCTTGTCTCTACAAAGTTTTCGGCTATCATTTTCACTCCTAACTGTACCCAACCGAAATTCTTACTCTTGGTGAGGCGGTAGACAAAGTAGTCCATATTGCTCTCACCACGAGTCAAAGGCAGTGCCCGAGCTTCGTCCCAGTAACTTTCGCTGCGTATGCGGGCACTGGGTTCTTCGCGCCGTGGCGATTTGCCTCGCAGCAGCCGTGGCGGATTGTCGTTGACGAACTGATAGTTGCCGTTTATTGTGTTGCGTGTAACTACAAGGCGTGGCACTAGGGCTATCAGCTTCATGTCGGCTGTCATCTCGTCGCTATAAAGTACCCACATGCCATTGGGGAGCTTTGCAAACGATTGTTTCACTATAAGGTTGTCGACGAAGTTGACGTCGCTCTTCTTTGGAATTATCAGTTCGCAGTACTTAACTTGTAAGGCTGTGTCTTTAGTGATGTAGAGATGTCCCTTGAAACCGAAGTCTTGTTGGTTGGCCGGATAGAAGAGCACGTGGTAACAGCTGTCATTCTTGTACTCTACTGTATCTTGTATGAAGTAGTGGTAGAACGATATGGCCGTCCTGCCTATAGGGCTGGGGAAGGGGTATTGCAGCAAGCGTATGTAGTCGTCGTTGATATTGACGTCCTGAAATACTTCTTTCAGCAGTGTGTTCACCATCTCGCCGGTCTGGAATATCTTGTTCACGCCACTGCTTCGCTGCCCGTCTAGTATGTCGAGTTCACGCTTGGGGTTGCGGCGGTATATATGGCGCACCACACTTTCGTCGAGTGTGAGGGGCAAGATGAGTTTTGTGGAGTCGAGTGGTGACTGCTCCACGTGGTCAAGATACCATGGTTGGCGCTTGTGTTTTACGGTATCAATATTGTCTTGCGACATTGTGATTTTCTGATACTTCGTGAATTCGTAATAGGGCAGCAGGTCGAGGCGTGTCTCTTTCTTGTGCTCTATGACCCGACGCATAAGCTCTACTGCAGGATTGTTCTTGCGGTGATAGCGGCGTCGGTGCGATTTGATGGTTACGTTGGCCAGATTAGTTTCCGAAGTCTTAAGCTTGACTTCAATATAAGAATCGTGTGTGATGTTGACAGTTTGCTTCTCGTATCCTACACTGCTTATCGTCATCTGCTTGCCGGGGTTCTTGGGTAGCGTGAAGTTGCCGTCGCCATCGCAGCTTATGTTTAGGTTGCGGTCGTTGAGATGAACGTTGGCGTATGGCACGCCATAGCCATCCGACTCGTCGACTACTTTACCTGTTATTGTTTGTGCGATGCTGGGCAAGTAAGCCAGTATTAATGAGAGCAGTAGAAGTACTTTTTTCATTTCAAGCTATTTAATATCACTGTGCAAAGGTGCTCGTGGCGACGGTTCATATAGACGCAAAGAGCTGTCATTACTACAATTTCGAAGATGAAGTAGGCCCAAGGCAAGTCAAGAAGGCAAAGGGTGTAAAGGGCTATGGCGCGGGTGTTGAAGGTCAATATATTGGCCAGTTGCACCAATGGCAGTGAGCCCTTGCGGAAGCGCTGCTTCAATTCGGTCGGAATATCCTCAGGATTGGGGTATTTGGCCATGAGTTCACGCTTCATGAGTTGGAACTTAGGTGTCCACCTTTCCTGTTTGGCAGTGTATCCGATGTATGATTTAAGAAATGCCTTCCACAGGAAGTTGCCTTTCCATGGGGTGTTGTCGTATATCTGTTGTTGTTGTTCAGATGTGTCGAGTTCACTCCCAGCCGTGCCGTTTACAACAAATAGGTGAATCTGTCGATAGTAGTCGGCCAGTCCACACTGTCCGCTGTGGCAGACAAAACCTGATATTAAACACATTACAAATAGTATGCCAGTTAGAATCCAGGTGTTGGTCTGATTGTCGGTAAGGCCAATCCATGCGAACAGATCACTGTGATGATGGTAGAATCTGAATACGAGCGCAAGATAGATCGGTATGAACCAAACTTCACTTGCAGCACCATCGAGTATTCTTCCAAGCCGTGTTTTCTGATTGGTCATGCGAGCCAGTTGTCCGTCGGCACTGTCAAGGAAGTTAGCCCAAGCCAGAAGCAGAATGGCAATGACATTCATAAGCAGGCCATGGGTGCCGCAATAGCGGTAGCTGCCACTTGCAAAGAAGAGTGCTGAGGCCGCTCCCAGTATCATAGAAAGTATTGTTACGGCATTGGGATGAACGTGGAGCTTCTTGAATAGCAGTGCCCACAGGTAGCCAATGGGGCGTGTCCACACTTTGTCGAGCCACTCTTCGGTGTCGGCTGACTTGAAAGTGGCGCGGTAACCCTTCCTTAACCTCTCCAATGTTGATTCTTTGGCGGGGTCTGCATTATCAATCTTTTTTACCATGGCTATATATCATAATCTGTTATACATTCTTTTTCTGCGTTGACTTGGAAAATATGAGTAGCCCGAAAGCATCCCATATAATCTCCCGAAGTCTGCAAACTATGCTGACAGTGAGTCCTATGCCCGATGTAAGGCCAAACCATGCCGCCGCCATGGCATATCCACCTTCGCGTGAGCCCAGCTGCATGGGTATGAATCCGAGCAGATTGGCAAAGAGAGAGGTGAAGGCAAGGATGAGAAAACTGAGCAAGAAGAGCATGGCCAGGCCTCCAAACCCTTCGCCTACGCTTATGCCGAGTGAGAGAAGGATGAAGAAAACCTCGAAACTCTGAAGTATGCGCTCAACGTATTCAAGCATAAAAGCCTT
>CAZUWO010000126.1:0-8879 GCA_964623995.1 uncultured Prevotella sp.
ATCGTCCATGCGCTTCATAGAGTGCAGTATTCGGCGCTGCACCGGCTTCAATCCATCCTCGATGTGGGGCACTGCACGCTCCAGAATCACATAGCTGGCATAGTCGAGAAACCAATTCTTGTACATGCCGCTAAGGTGATGCACGGCCGAAGCGTCAAATCTGTCCACGGGTTTGTAGTCAGAATGCTCGTCTTCGCTCAGTTCCTCGTCGCCAGTTTCAGCAGAGCTGCCGTCTGTTGTAGCCTCGTCGGAGTTGCCGTCGTTGCCTGTCGTATTGTTCTGAGGGTCGGTTTGCTCCTCTTCGTTTGGGTCTTTTATCTTGTCGTCGTCCATAACTTATGGTCAGGAATTTCTGTTTTCTATAGTTTAACTTGCAAATTTACGCATTTTTTCCCTATTGACCAAATCTGCGATTCCACAACCGTCACTTTCTGCTTGCTGCAATAACGCAATGCCGAAGCTTAGCCTAACTGCATCTCATGGTCTATACACGGTGGGTACTCTTCGCGGTAGTGGCTCACCATTATCAGCGTCTTGTCTTGCCGTTGGCAGAAGGTGGTAATCACGTCCTTAACCAATTGGCGGTTGTTGTCGTCGAGTCCGTGGAGCGGTTCGTCCAGAATTAGCAGCTCAGGGTCCTTGACAAAGGCGCGGGCAAGCAGCACCAGCCTCTGCTCTCCACTGGAAAGTGAGAGGAAAGGCCGCTCTTCCATGCCCTCAAGTCCAAACACCGACAGCCAGAAACGGCATGTGTTAAGTTCGGCTTCGGTTGGATGGGCGTATAAACCCACTGAGTCTTTCAGTCCGCTGGCCACCACTTTCACCACCGGAATATTTTGTTTGTAAGCCCGATGCATTTCAGGCGACACGTAGCCTATGTGCTTCTTTATGTCCCAAATGCTCTCACCTGAGCCCCGCGGACGGTCGAAGAGCACAATGTCGCAGGCATAGGCTTGCGGATTGTCGGCGCAAACAAGGCTCAGGAGAGTCGACTTGCCGGAGCCGTTGCGCCCGCTCAGCGCCCAGTGTTCGCCGTTTCGCACTGTCCAAGTTAACGGTTTCAATATCGTTCTTTGTCCATAGCGGATGGAGACATTATGCATGCTGACCACGTTTTGGGCGTTGTAGTCGCCGTTGTGTGTCGGAAGTGAGAGTATTTGCCGCGCCTTCTCGTCGGTAAGCATGTGGTTTGGACGGGCTTTCCTATAGGTTTCGTAGTCGTAAATGGGCAGTTTAGGCCCCACAACACACCCTTCCACGGGCACCACATGGGTGATGAAGTCGGGAATGTCGTCGGTTTTAGACAGCACCAGCACCACTTGCAGCCCGGTTTCCTGCGTGAGCCGGCCCAGAAGTTGCTTTAACTGGTCGCGTGTTGGGGCATCGAGGCCTATGAAAGGGTTGTCCATTACGAGCACTCTTGGTGAAGCTAAGAGCGCACAGGCCAGTAAGTACTTGCGCAACTCACCGCTTGAGAGCAGGATTATGTACTTGTCGAGCTGACTTTCCAGTCCCAGCAAGTCGTAAATGTGGTGCTGCCACCGGCGGCGTTCAGCGTTATCGGCTCCCGATATGGCGAAAGCCTCCTCCAGTTTCTGCCCCACGGTGGGCGTCTCGGGGTCTATCTCTTGCTGGTTCCACCGTTGCTGCAGATAGTAAGTGGTGTCATTGTCGCCGCCATAGGTGTCTCTGAAGGCCATATAGCGCAGATTGTCGCTCACGAGGGGCTTGGCTCCCGGGCCGAAATCATATTCAGGCGCATTCAGCAGCAGCGGATGGCGCCCCGTAATCATGTCCACCAGCAGCGACTTTCCGCCTCCATTAGGGCCTACTATGGCCATTTGCTCCCCGTCGAGCAATTCAAAGTCAACGGGTTTGGCCATTCTCCACCTGGGCATTCGACATACTCCACCTTTTATTCTTATAGTGCTCATTGCTGAAAGTTTCAAGTTTTTGTCTCTGCAAAAGTAACAATTTTAAATTGAAATAAAGCCTGTTTGGTGTTTTATTGCTTTTAGCACTTTCACCACCTGCGGCATTGAGCGCAGAAAAATGTAGCGATATTGAGTTGTTTTGAGGCTCAGTGTTTTCGAATATTATTTGTATCTTTGCATTCAGATAGTGTAATTAAATTCAGAAAAGGAAATGGTATCGTTTGAAAGTGATTACAACAACGGCGCAGTACCGGAGATACTGCACCGGCTTATGGAAACCAACGACGAGAAATCGTCAGGCTATGGGTTTGACAAATATACCGAATCGGCAAAGGAAAAAATACGCAAGCTGTGCGAAAAGCCCAATGCCGACGTCTGCCTTCTGGTGGGAGGAACGCAGACAAACGCCACAGTGATAGACTCGTTGCTGCGGGGAGGCGAAGGCGTATTGTGTGCAGAGCCGGGCCATATCAACGTTCATGAGGCCGGAGCAGTAGAAGCCTTTGGCCACAAGGTTATAGTAGTGCCCTCGAAAGACAGCAAAATAAGTGCCGACGGCCTTGATTCTTATCTGCAAAAGTTCTATGCCGACGAGACATATCCGCACATGGTGCAGCCCGGAATGGTATATATCACGTTCCCAACCGAGCTGGGCATGCTCTACAGCAAGCAGGAACTGGCCGATGTTTATGCCGTATGCCGTAAGCACAACCTGTACCTCTACGTTGACGGAGCACGACTTGGCTACGCCCTTGCTGCCGAACAGAACGACGTAAGCCTGCCTTTCCTGGCCTCGCACTGCGATGCTTTCTACATAGGAGGTACCAAAGTGGGAGCTCTTTTTGGCGAAGCTGTGGTCTATAGCAACGTTCCCGCGTCACGAAACATATTCAGCACCATCAAGAGACATGGGGCACTGCTGGCCAAAGGCAGAATGTTGGGCTTGCAGTTCGATACCTTGCTGACCGACAACCTGTATCTTCGCATCTCGAAACACGCCATAAGCATGGCCGTAAAGCTCAAGAGCATCTTCGCAAGTCATGGCTACAAGATGGCAATAGACTCGCCTACTAATCAGCAATTCGTGATTCTGCCGGCCAGAGTGAAAGACACTTTGATGAAAGAGGTGCTGTTTGAGGTATGGGAACCGGTGGATGCTGACCGGCTTGTATGCCGTTTCGTTACGAGTTGGGCCACGACCGAACACGACTTGCAAGTGCTCGACGCCGCATTGGCTAAACTGCAATGAGGCTTTGCGGCCCGTTGCTGAGCCGCAAAGCAATGCTTTTACACCCCAAAAGAAGCAAAAGAGGAAACGTACCTCAATTGTTGCCCGTATGGTTATCAATTGTTGCCCATTCGGTCTTCAATTGTTGTCATTTTGGCCCCCAATTGATGGACGCTTCCATTTATAGCGAAAGTTATTGATGCTTTCGCTTTATTGTTCAGTAATCTATGGTCGTTCCGGTACCGTAAGCATATTCTTCGTTCACCCAAATCAACTCAGAAGGGATAGCCCATCCACCACTTTGGCGTTGGCATCAGGGCCGAATGTAGACGTGGAGGTTCTGAGAGGGGGTCCGATTCCTCAGGTTGTGACGGCCAGAGGTTGCTATATGATGATGTTTCCGGCATCATTATTTACTTTTTTGTATTTTGTTTCGTGTTGCAATAGAATCAGTATCAGCAGGTGGAATAACACTGAAAAATATTCAAACAGGATGATAGAGTCAGAAAAATCCACCCCATTAATCTTTTTATCCACCATGAAGTGGCGCCAACATCGTATATTTGCACACAAATTTTTAATTGCATTAATCCTAACTTTTTATTCAAAAACATGAAGACTTTTCTACTTAGTTTAATGTGTCTGACCGCTGTTGGCGCCTCGGCACAGAAGATTGACTTCGACTTCCAAGGAAAAACGGGAGACGAACGCCACACAGAGACCGGCTTCCTGAACTGGCCTATAGGCAGCAAAGGCGTTGTAGAGGATGTGATTCCAAACATTAACGCCGAGAAAGGAACCGTAAACTATCCTAAGCCGGCACTGGGAGCACTGCCCGAAGGCATGACCATTACGGTGAGTAATGCCAGTGCGGCGCCCTCAGAAGGCCTTACTAACGGTCTGGCAAGTGTATGGACTAAGGCCAATGTGGAAAGTAACACGCTGACACGCATGGTGGGCGACGCCGTGAGTACAATACAATTTACCTCTAAAGAGGACGGAGCGCCCGATGAAAGGATGAATCCGGAGGCACCATCTACCATGCGTTTCGTGATAAAAGGACTGAAAGCAGGCCCTCATACGCTGCTTGCATATCACAATTCTACTGAGAAAGGCCGTGTGGACCAGTGGGGCGCTACGCCAATGCTGCGTGTACTGGTGAACGGAGAGGAAAAAGCGACTGGCGTAAAGCAGTCAGCTTATTCAGGAACAACACAGACTCTGGATGAGGTTGGAACATCATTTGTAAGCTTTACAGCCGTAGACGGGCAGGACGTAACAATAGATTATGTGGCCGTACCGGTGGAAGGCTCAAGTAATAACACCGTTTATGTTTGCGGAATGGTGTTTGACGCAGCCGATCCGAATATGAAAGCTACCAACATGAGGCCTATAAATGGCGACCTACATGTAAATATGACCGACGGAAAGGTAATACTCAGCTGGACGGGAGCATCGTCGGCAGTATCTCATCGCGTTATGTTGGGCACGAGTGAGGACAACATTCAGGAGGTACAAAACTCTTCAGCAGAGAGCTATGTGGCCTCAAATCTTTCAAGTTTGAACACATATTACTGGCGCGTGGACGAGGTTCCGGCTTCAGGTGAGGCCGTGAAGGGCGAGGTGTATTCGTTCCGTGTGAACCATTTGGCATTCCCCGGAGCAGAGGGCTTTGGCCGTAACGCCATAGGCGGACGTGCCGGACAGGTGGTGCATGTAACGAGTCTGGCCGACGATGGCACAGAGGGCACGCTGCGTTATGCACTTGAAACCGTTACGGGGCCACGAACAGTGGTGTTTGACGTGTCGGGTATTATAAGCTTGAACAAGCCTCTTATAGTTAACGAACCATATGTAACAATAGCCGGACAGACCGCTCCGGGCGACGGTATACTGCTTAGGGGCAGGTATTTCTATCCTAACAGCGAGAGTATTACAAGGTATATACGTCTGCGTCTGGGCAGTGTGATAAACGAAGACAAAGGTACCGGCTACTCGGGCATAACACTTCAGGGCCGCAACAACGCAATAGTGGACCACGCTACTGTGGGATGGGTAACGGCAGAAAGCTTTAAAGCAGCCGGAAACTATACCTCAAACATAACCGTTCAGAACACTCTCATTGCTGAGGCCCTGACCAATGGCATACCGGGAGAGGACGGATTTGGATTCGGTTTTGAGGCCGGAGGCGAGAGTGGCTCATTCCATCACAACCTGATGGCACACAACTACAACAAGAACCCACTGATAAGCGGTGGCAATGATGCTTCACTGAACTGGATAGGAGAGGAAGAGTATTATAATAATGTGGCCTATAACTGGGGCGGAGGTGCAGCTTCTGGCTCGGCTGCCAAGGTAAACTTTGCAGGAAACTACTATAAGGCCGGTCCGGCAACGCCTGCAGAGACCGGACTACTGACAATAAACGTGCCGAAAGCCGGTAAAGGCACAATGGATTACTACGTGAACGGCAACGTGCTTGACGTGAACGGCACACTGACAGATAATCCTTATACCATCAGTCGTAATGATACGCAGGAAGATGATGGTACAGTTACGGAAGGATACACACCGAATGTGTCGACAGAAACAAAGGTTGTGGACAACGGTGCCACTTACGAGACGGCCGCAACAGCTTATGCCCGCGTGTTGTCGGAGGCAGGAGCTTCGCTGAAACGTGATGCTACAGACAAGCGAATAATAAACGAAGTGGCCAACGGAACATCATCGATGGGTGATAAAGGCATGATGGCTTCGGTGGAAGACAGTGACTACGACATTTACGAAAACGTAACCCGTGGCTCTGATTTCGATGCTAATGGCAACGGAATAGCCGACTGGTATGAGACAGCAACAGGCAAAACGGACGCTGCTGCTGACCCTGACGGCGACGGATATACCAATCTGGAAGACTACTTGAACTACATGGCTACGCCGAATGCTGCCGTAAACGCAGGCGCTACCGCTACTTTCGACCTCAGTCAGTACTTTGCCGGAATGAACGGAGCTTCGTTTGCTGTGGTTAGTGGCAGCGGAAGTATTGCCGGAAGTATGCTGAACGTTACTCCTTCGGCATCGGATCAGGGATTCCTGCAGAGCAAAGTGACGGCTACAAAGGGTGATGTTAGCGTTACGCGTGAGTTCAATGTGTATGTCAATGGCACTAAGGCTACAGGCATAAACAATGTATCTGCCACTGCAAATGTGGAGTCGTTTGAGCTCTATAATGCTGCCGGCGTGCTGGTACAGAAGGGACAAGGCAATGGAGCCTCAGTGAATCGTCTGAATCTTAAAGGCTCAGCTGGTGTCTATATTCTGAAGATTAAGGATACGGAAGGTAATTCGCGCAGCTTCTCTGTATTGAAAAGGTAAGCTGGAATAATGTGGAATAAACTCCACATGGACATATAGAAAAGTGGGTTCGGCAGCAAACGTATGCCGAACCCACTTCTTTTATGGTATAAAATCATAAGCGAATCAGTGTTGAACCATTGACTCCGGTGGTCTTACTGCTAACTTTGACGGCGATAACTCCGTGTGGAAGTCCGTCGGTATATATTATATAATGTGTACTTCCCGGTGCTATGACATAATTTTTAAGCTTTTGCCCGGTAACGGAATATAATGTTAAGGTAGCAGAAGATGTGAGTTTGCTGCTGAAACTTACTGACAGCCTGTTGCCGTTGAGCCTGATAGCGGTACCGGAAGGTTGGTATGTGGGCAGATTTGGGATGGAAGTGGTGAGTTTTAAAGCCTCAAGCAACCCCCGATATACGTCTATTTGGCCGTAACCATAAAGATTGTTTGGATAGGTTAGGGTGGAATCGTAGTGTGTACATGTTTTTTTGAAAATCTGTCGGCAATCATCCGGTGTCAGGTTTGGGTTGGCTTGAAGCCACAAGGCTATGGCACCACCAACCACTGGCGACGACATGGAGGTGCCGCCGTTGCTGTTCCAAGCGTAGGTCCGGCCATTAAAGTCGAAGTGAGCCACGTCGCTGAGAATGTCGTTTGCCTTAGGATGATTCTCGATGTAGTAGCTACTGTAGGACGAAATGACGTTAGAGCCTGGCGCCATCACCTCCGGCTTGATTCTGCCATCGAAGGTTGGGCCGACAGAAGAATAGCTACCTCTGGCTCCACCTGAGCCAGCGTTGGCCCATCTTACCTCACCGAGCCAGTTGGTGTAATGGGTCCGATAGGCCGTGGCGCCAACACAGATGACTGCAGGGGCCGATGAAGGCGAGTAAATGGTGTGGGAATATTCGCCGGCATTGAGGCTGGCATTAAGCGGATTGGTGGTAAGTGTGGCTTGATTGCGGAACCATTCAACGTCGGCATCTTTTCCTGCCACTTCGAAAGATATGGGAACTGTGACTCCAAATTGTCCGTTGGTGGCAATCTTCATTTCATAGGCTTGCTCGGCAGGGTTGTAAGGTGAGCTCCAACCGCCTAAAGTGTAGGCTATAAAGCCGGAACTGGTAGCTAAAGTGTCAGATAACGTGGAGTCGGGGCTGCTGAAAAGGTCAGCAGTATGGAGAAGTATTGTGTCGTTTGCGGCTCCATAGGCCACAACTCTTATAGTGAATGGTGCAGTGGACTTCATGCTGAAGCTTACCGACTCGCCGCCACCGGTCATGAAAGCTCCTGCTGACTCTGTGCCGACGGACTTTCTGAAATATCCTTTTATTTCGCCTTCGTTGCCTGCTGAAGATACAATGATGCGACCGGGACCCACAAGAGAGTCGAGAACTTCGTAATACAGATTGTCGTCGCCACGCAAATCTTGATGCGAACCTTCGCTGTATGATATTACACAAGGCTTATTTTGGCTTGCTGCATAATCGAAGATGTACTTGAATCCAAGTGCATCGGTGGCCGAAGTGTATTTGTAAACGTCGGCAGAATCGATTAGAGGCAAGTCTTCACTTGATGCATTGGCCACCAGACAGAGGTCGCTCTCCCATGCAATTCCGCGGTAATTGGTGTTGTATCCACTGCCTGCGGCAATTCCGGAGGTGTGGGTTCCGTGGGTCTGGTCGAGGCCATCGCGTGAGTGCTTGGCACTAAGCAACTGTTCTTGGGTGGTATACTCTTTGCCAACATAGAGCTTTGACGATTCGTCTTGTAATGCAATTTGATCCCATAGGGCCTTGATGCGGTACTGGCTAAGGTCGCGGCTGTAGAAATTCGGGTGGGTTAGGTCGAACCCTATGTCTTGAATACCTACTACTACTCCCTTTCCGGTGAATGCCTGTGGCAGGTTTGTGCCTTCATAGGCAGGGGTGGCGTTGACATGAATGGCCGTGCTGTCCATTAGAATGCTGCAAGTCTGATTTGCCTCAATGCGTGACACTTGAGGTAAAAGCGATAAACTGGAAATGCGGTTAATAGGTATGGATGCTATGTAGATATTGCCAAATCGGGCTAAGCTTTGGCAACCGTTGGAGTGAAGTAGGTCTTCTGCATTATCGCCTTCTATTCTTATGAATGCTGTAAGCATAGGAGTGCCGGACAAAGACTGTGCCTTACTCGTGATGTTATGTCGATTCTGCATGGCTATCTGTCTGACAAAGCTTGACATTTTAGCTAAATCGTATTTCTGGGCTGCCAGTATCAGAACAGACATTAGCATGAACAAGGAGAGAATGATTCTTTTCATTTGGATTAGTGGGGATGATTTTACTTGCAAAGATAATGAAAATTCACATTAATTA